>NZ_JBHUOR010000132.1:0-50290 GCF_042686175.1 Kurthia populi
CCCCCTGTTGATTTTGGTGTAGGAACTTTAATTATACAGGCTCATATTGAATGGGTCTTTTTTTATTTATTTTGAGTGGTGCACTTAATATTACAATTCGTCTATTTAAAATAATTAACACACTAGTTACTTCAGTCATTTTTTGCTCAACAAATGTTGCCAATTTTTCTGTGTTAAACGATTCTTTTAATAGTGGCACGATATTTGTCCGCTTGAAAGCTTCAATAACAGAATCAAGCTGTTGAATCATTTCCGCATCCACTTGTACATTATTTTTCAGTGTATCTAATGCTGGTTGCGTTGCCGTACATAGTACGCTGGTTGTATGCAGTGAATTTTTCATAAACCACATGGCCTTATTAAACATGCCTAAACACTTTGTAGGAACGGCCTGTACTTCATCAAAAATGACGATACTTTCAGCTAAATTATGGAGGCGTCGTGTATTACGCGAAGCACCATCATAAAACGTATTTAAAAACTGGACCATCGTCGTAAAAATAATCGGTGAATCCCAATTATCCTTTGCTTGTTTTAGTTTTTGTTGTACAAGGGCATCCCCCTTATCCTCTTGCTCCTCGTCATTCTCAAAATCCATTACATTCGAATGATGCTCTAATACTGCTTCTTTCGGTATAAATTCTCGCACAGTATCTGCATTTTGCTCGATAATTGTTGTATAGGGCACCACATAAATAATACGTTTTTTCTGTTGCTTCTGAGCATGTTGGAATGCAAAGCGCAAGCTCGCCAATGTTTTACCACCACCTGTTGGAATCGATAATGTATAAATTCCTGTAGGCTGTTGTCCAAATTGAAAACATTCATCTGACATTTTTTCACGTAAAGCTGTAATTTTATTTGATGCATTTTCAGACTTTAAACTAGCTAAATACGCGTTTAACTTCTCTTCAAAACTAGCCCAATCTGCCGCCCCTTCAGCCGCCTGTTCTTGTTCTTCAAAACAACGTGAATCCGTTCGGTCAGCATCAATGACAGCACTAAATAAAAACTTTGTTATTAGTGCTGTATATGCTTCAATATCATCATTGCTCACAACTTTTTTTGACACAATTAACTCATTTAACTTTTCATGAAACTCTTCCACAGCTTCAGTTATATATTGCTGCATAAAGTCCTGCGTATAAACTTCTTCAAAAAAACGTTGCTCAATGACATCATATTCATCAACAACTTCTAGTTTTTTATTTGCTAATTCCGATTGTCCATCAGGATTTATTGCATTTTTCAAATTGCCATGATGCGAATAGATTGCATTCGCCATACATTCTAATACACGATTTGTATGTTCCTTATCCAACTTCACATACTGATCATTAATATTTCTAAATAAAAAATGACCGCCCGCAAAAGCATGTCTTACACTACCACGCTTTAATTGTTCACCTGTGCCATAAACATTATTGCGAATATATTGTTGGAACGCATCGCTATACTTTCCTAAATCATGCAGTAAGCAAGTCAGTCCCGTTAATTTTTCTAATTGAATACCTTGACCGTAACGCTTGCCTAAACTTTCGGCACCTTGTAAATGCTGTTTTAAAGATTGTTCTCTATATATGACATCGTCAGTCTCATCAGTTTTTTTCTCACTAATCCTAGCAATATAATTCATATAGATATTCCTCCTTTAAATTCCTAATGAAAGTATACTCAATTACAATTTAATTTATATCGCTAATTTGTTGTATATATTAAAATCTTTTGAAACAAAAAAATAATTAGCTTTATCATGCTAATTACTCTTTAAAATTCTAATAATTCATTAAAAAGGTGGTTAATAACTTTTAAATCATACATTGCTATTCACTCAATATTTTAATCCACTCACTCAATGAAGAGTGAGACTTTTATTTAAGGTTTAAATTATAATTATTTCAAATTTCAATCCGCTCACTCAATGAAGAGTGAGACTTAACATCATCGATAAAATTAAAATGAGGTGATTATTTCAATCCACTCACTCAATGAAGAGTGAGACTATCTTTTGTACGAGCGCAAAATGAAATATAATTCCATTTCAATCCACTCACTCAATGAAGAGTGAGACTCAACATCGGCAAATTTGCAGACGCTGAAAAATTTATTTCAATCCACTCACTCAATAAAGAGTGAGACGCCAAACTATTATTAAAATGAAATTCATTTATGATAATTTCAATATTATTTTTTTAATTTCTTTTTTTTACAGAAATTAAAAATTTCATTTTTATTTAAACAGCAAAAATATTAGTGCGAATGCACCTGCAAATTCATGATTACTTATTATTCGCACAATTTTAAATAGTATATAACGAATCGACTATTACTTACAAATTCTTTTATATTGATAGTTAATAATATGATTTTAAAAAATAAAGCTACTACTTTTACATCTTCAAATCCCATCTCTCTTATCACAAATCATTAAATCTAAATCACCAATCAGCTCAAAAAGCGTGTTTTGGCTACGACTTATTTCTGAATATGCGCCAACTGTATGTCATTTGGCTTGCTGATATACTAAGCATCTGCTTCGTTTAATCATTATCACAAATAAATATGATTTATATGGCGATAGTTGTGATGCTTTGTTAACCACTTCATTAAAAAATCGGCTCTTATCTTCCCGTTTTGTAGCATTTTGGGTTCATTTCGGCGCTCCGAAGGGCATTTTCCACACATCGCTTATTTCATTTCGGGGCTTAGTGTCGCATTTTTGTATGACTTGAATAAATGACAGCACACGCGCTGTTTTGAGCAGCACACAACTAAAAATCACCCAAAATTCGTGAAAATGGGTCGATTTTCGAGCTCTAGCGGCTAAAATACGCCTTTTTCGCTTCTTAAAAATAGTCCTTATTTGCGCTGAAAATAGTAAATAAAAATTTTCATTGACAGCATATGCAGGATGCTTAGTAAGTATAGGCTTTTTATGTATGTGTTTTGTCCTTGTTTGGCACATATTTTCAATTATGTCGTAGCCAAAACACGCTTTCTAGCCTTATCGCGATTTTTTTCTGGCTCACCAAAAAATCTAACTCCGTGTCCTCTCTCTCTTCATACTCATGAAGCAAATTTATTTCATTCAATGACCAATGCCTGTTAAAATTGATTTTTATTCTTTTATCAAATTATACAAATATAAAAAAGGAACCGCATTATTTGCGATTCCCTCTATTATTACGTCGTAAATTTCCATACATTTTTAAATTTCGTCCAAATACTACCCGTACTATATGTCAGTACACTGCGGCGATAAAGTGCCACAGTCGCCATAAATACGACTACCAATGTGATGAATAAAATAGCGAGTGAGATGATAGCCATGCTCAAACTTAAATCCGTTGAGCTATAGCGAAGCGGCATCAGCATCCCTGAAGTAAATGGTACGAATGATAAGATTTTCACAAGAATGGTATCTGGATTTGTCATACCATATACAAGGCTGAAGAAGCCAGCCATCATAAGCATCATAAGTGGCATTGTTGCTTGCCCTGCTTCCTCAACTTTTGATACGAGGGACCCCATCAATGCACCTAATGTTAAATACAGCAGCATTGTTAATAGGAAGAAGCCGATGACAATCCAAATGTACGCGCCTGATAAATCCTTTAACATATCCGCCGCAGTCGACCATAGATCAGCCTTAGCTAATTTTAAGCCAACAAGTGCAGTAACGACTAAAATGACAATTTGCGTAAAACCTAGTAAGAATACCGAAACGATTTTGCCCATTAGATGCTGATTTGGGCGAATTGACGCCATTAGTACTTCAAGCACGCGTGAGCCTTTTTCCGATGCAATATCGGTTGTAATCATGGATGCATATGTGATAACGAATAAATAAATCAAGAAGCCCATCACGTACGATACGCCAATCCCAATCATTTTCGATGCAGAACTTTTTCCACTATCATCTTTTTTCAGTGAAACTTCATCAATAACCGTTTGAGCACTTAATAATGTTTCTGCCTCTGCCGCTGATAAATTCAACTGCTGAATACCATATAATTTACTTGCCGTATCTACATGTGTTTCGACGGCTTGCTGTGTCGCTAGCGAGGGTGAATCATAAGTGATAAACTGCGCATTTAATTTTGAATCCTTACCTGTTAAAATCAATGCGCCGTCATAATCGCCATCCTTCACTTTCTTTTCAAGTGTTTTCCGGTCTTCCGTTGTTGCCTCAAATTCCACATCCCCCTTTTCAGGGAATGTCGCACCGAGTTGCTTCGTTTCATCAACGAGCGCGACCTTTACCTGATCATCACCTGAAAATACATCTTTAATCGATGTCCAATTGACAGCTACTAAGATGACTGCCATGTATAATAGCGTCATTAAAATAAATGATTTCGCCTTCACCTTCTGCAAGTAGTTTTGCTTAATGAGCAGGAGTGTTCTGTCCATCTTTGCCACCTACTTTCAATTTAAAGATTTCATCAAGCGATAAATAATCCATACTGAATTTTTCGATATACTGTCCACGCCCAATTCGCTCAAATAGCGCTGGCCCATGTGTTTCATTCTCTAGACGTAGTGTATAGCCGTCATTCGTTTGTTTTACATTTACAACGCCATCAAGTGCCGCAAGCTCCGGCTTCGTCATCGCCGTACGCACACGTAAATTCACCTTACCATATTGCTCTTTTAATTCTTGTAAATCTCCTGAAAACAGCGATTTCCCTCGTTTTAAAATACATAGACGGTCACATAGCTCCTCGACATTATCCATCTGGTGACTAGAGAATAAAATCGTCACGCCCTTATCGCGCAGCTCAATAATCGCTGACATTAACAATTCACGATTCACCGGATCTAGTCCACTAAACGGTTCATCTAAAATTAAAAATTGTGGTTCGTGAATAAAACTCGCAATCAGCTGTACCTTTTGCTGATTCCCTTTCGATAAGGTTTCTGCTTTGACCTTACGCTTTTCCTCTAAATCAAAACGCTCAAGCCAGTAATCAATTCGTGGCTTTAGCTCCTTTTTACTTTTCCCGTGTAATTCACCGAAAAAGTAAAGCTGTTCTTCTACTTTCATTTGTGGATAAATGCCGCGCTCTTCTGGTAAATAGCCTAGAAAATCACGATTCAAGTTATTCACTGATTCGCCATTCCATAAAATTTCACCTTCCGTCGTATCTTGCAAATTCAAAATCATCCGGAATGTTGTCGTCTTACCAGCACCATTTTGTCCAATAAGGCCAAAAATCTCGCCGCGATTAATCGTAAAATCGATATGGTCCACAGCGACGAAATCACGGTATTTCTTCGTAACGTTCGACAATGCGAGTGTCATGGGGTTATCCCTCCTTTTAAAATCACATACTCTGTTTAACTATACCCGTTATATCCATACAAAAAAAGGGACTTTATGAAAAAAGTCCCTTGTTACTATTAACGGTAACCCCATGCAAGTAGAATAGGGGTAATATAACTCTCAATAAGTCCTGCCATAAGCATTCCTGGTGTTAAAACGAAAATGAGTTGCAGCAATGCTTTTTTAATTTCTGTACCGATTTGGTTATTCTGGAATTTCGAAAAAATCCATTTGTAGATAGCATTGTTTATTTTCATGGCAATGGCAATCGCAATAATAATCATCGGTAGCTCGATAATACCATGTGGTAAAATACCTAGCACAAAACTTTTGAAAACACCCTGTCCTGTACCATGCATAATGTAGGCTACCATACCAATCATCGCACTATTAACCGCAAATGTAATCATATATAGCGGTAGCGGAATGAGTGCTAGTAACAATACCTGTGCACAAACCATCCAGTTATTCGAGAAAATATGCCAAAATGTTTCATGCCTTTCTTGCTTTGATAGCTCCTCGACGGCTTCCTTGCCGCCAAGCATATCCATGATTTGCTCCATAATTTTCATGACATCTACTTTACCGATGCTTAAACCAACATAAGTCGCAACAGCGATAATGATACCAATAATCCCAAATTGAATAATTGCCTTCTTATAATGCCCTTTTAAATCTTGATATGTACTTTGAATAATTTTCATCACAACCTTTTATAGATTTATTATTTTATACAACTATACTTTTTCGTTCCATGTCTAACATATGTGAACTAACTATTACTTAAGCTATTCCTATCATATCATGTTTGCAGTCACCAATCATGCCATAGTCAAAAGCGTTTATTAGCAGTTCGTTATACGGTAGCGTGTAGCGTATTGAAAAGGCTCATACTTATCAAAAAAAGAATGCCTATCTATTATTAATCTAGTTTTTTGTACGATTATGATTTTATATAATTATACTTTTATTCAAATAGTCTATGCTAGCGCTCTCCTATGTACCAATTCATTCTGATAGATAGATCTTTATCAAATACACGCTTAGATAGAAAAAAGCAGGAATCACATGCGATTCCTGCTTCTACATAATTAGTGTGATGATGCTTGTTCTGCTGCTTGCTCACCATGTTTTGCAACATAGCGCTCACGTGTGATAACGCCAAATGGTTTGCCTAGTGGTAAGAATGCAAAGCCGAAATGTTTGTTTAATGTGTTAGCACCTGCACCGTATAGGCCAAGTAATGCCACAATCAGTTCAGACCAAGCTGCTACTTCATGCATTGCGTGCTCCATGATACCTAATGAGCTTAGTGATAAGCCTAGGAATAGGAAATTAATCATGAAGAAGATAAAGAATAACACTTTGTTTGTTTCAAGTGCACCGATTGTCATAAAGATTGTAAATACTAAATAACCTAAGTAAACGACACCTAATTGTTTTGGATCAACGGCTGCAAATGATTCGCCAAGTAAGCCAGCTTGTGCCATCCAGCTACCTCCAACTGCTAACCAGAAAAATCCGTATGCGGCAAAGGCTGTCGCACCGAATGTGTTATTTAATTTTGCATCTAGAATTGACGCGTATATTTGTGCAAATCCTCCAAGAAGAATCGCCCATGGTAAAACGAATCCAAGACCCTCTGTCCATCCTAATTTTTGTGTTGATGCGACGAATGTTACGATTGCTAGACCGAATAAACCGATTCCTGATGGGTCTGCAATAGGCATACGTACTGTTGTAATATTTTTCATATGTAGTTCCCCCTGACTGCTGTTTCGTGCTGTTTTTTTCTTTCTAAAACAAATATTAACCGTTTTCATCAAACAATACACAATTTTGACACAAATAAGCGATTTTTCGACATTTCTCAAAAGATTACTTACTCGAAAAAGAAAATAAAGTTTCTAAACAGAAAATAATAATTTAAACGAGCGCATTTGTGTACTATAACAGATAGGATATTAATTAACAAAAAAATCCATTTTTTATCTTTTTTATTTCTTATAGTAATACAGTTAGTATATGATGGTCCTATAGACTAAAGATTGTGAGGTGATCTATCTTGATCTTTCTGGAAATTGTTCGAGAGCAATGGTTGAAAAACATATCGTATACGATGTCATTTCTTTTTTCGATGCTTATTTTGATTTGGTTATTACCATTTTTAATGCATCATTTTGTTATTCAACAACTCGACGTGTCAGAGATTTCATTTATTATTTGCTTAGTCGCGTTATTTCTTATATTAGTTCAAACACTATTCCATACACTAAGCGAGCTACAACGCTTATATAATGAACGGGACCTCTCTTTTTACTTACCTATTCCAATTTGGAAAATCATATGTAGTCGTCTGCTTGTTGAGCTCTGCATTAGTTCACTTGCGCTTATCGGCATTCTTTCATCCATGCTCTTTGCATTATTGCATGATGATGCGTATTCACTGCAACTAATCACAGCCGTCTTAACATTGATGTTTTTTGTACTACTCTATGCGCTACTAACGATGCTCGCGGTGTCCTTAGTTCTTTTCCCACTATGGCATATTTGTACAAAATATATCGGTAAATGGTGTTATCTCGTCTTTTTAGTGTTACTTATCGTAGGAACTGTATTGTTTTACCGTTTTGAGCAAAGTTATGTCTACAAGCATTTTATAGAAATCGGACCAACATATAATAGCCTGTTTAAATTTAAAGAAGTGAACAGCCACCGATTTTTGAACATTGAAAATTTTTATACGAATGTGCATATTTTTGAGGACACCTTTCTTTTCATTATTTCCCTAGCTTGTTTCTTCGGAGGGCTGATGTGGACAAAACGCATTATGCTGAAGTAAGTGGAACGTGGTGCACAACGATAACGTCTTTATAAGAAGGAGGAGGTTTCTATGTATACCATTCAAAATTTAAGTTATGCCTATGGTTCGAAAACCGTTTTATCGAACATATCCTTTACATTACCACTTGGGAAGGTCATTGCGCTTACTGGTGAGAATGGTAGCGGGAAGTCAACGCTGCTTCGTCTCCTTGCGGGCACAATGCAGCCCACAAACGGCAAAATTTTATACAATCAGCATCCAGTGACAAATCTGGTTTCAAAACATGTAAGCTATATGCCCGACACGGATAACTATTTTTTAAAACGCACAGGTGATCAGGTTTTTGAATTTTATGATACGGTTTTCGATGATTTTTGCTTAAATAAAGCCTATGAAATTGCTGAATTTTTGAAAATCGATGGCTCAAAACTGATCAAAGATTTATCAAAAGGCCAGCGTGGACGTTTGAAAATGGCTGTCGTGCTTGCACGTAATACGCCCTACTATTTACTAGACGAGCCATTCAGTGGACTTGACCCAATTGTCCGGGCTCAATTAATTGACGGGTTAATGGAATTTACAGACCTCTCAAAGCAAACTATTTTATTATCTACACATGAATTAAGTGAAGTAGAGCGTATTACTGATGGTTTGCTATTGCTCCATGACGGCAAAATTTTATCGTACGAAGCAATGGAGGACATTCGAAAAGAATGGAAACAGGACGCAGTTAGCTGGATGAAATCACAATATGAGAGGGTGGACTAAATGGAGCCATTCGTACGCGTCAAAAACGTATCAAAGACGATTCGTGGCAAACAAATTATTCAAGCAATTAATTTTGATTTAATACCTGGACAAATTACAGGCTTTATCGGACCGAATGGCGCTGGTAAAACAACGACCATTCGTATTATGACCGGTCTTATGAAGCCAACAAGTGGCGAGGTTGAAATTGGTGGTATTTCGATGCAGAAAAATTTCAGCGAAGCTATTCGCCCAGTTGGAGTTATCGTTGAAAATCCCGAGATGTATAGCTATTTATCAGGCTATAAAAATTTACTGCATTTTGCACGTATGCATGATAAGGCATCAAAAGACGAGCTTGCACGCATTATCGATCAAGTTGGTTTAACGGACCGAATTCACGAAAAAGTTTCGACTTATTCACTTGGTATGCGTCAGCGTCTCGGCCTTGCACAGGCACTACTGCATAAGCCAAAATTTTTAATTTTGGACGAACCAACAAATGGCTTAGACCCTGCTGGTATTCGTGAACTACGCGTATTACTTCGGAAATTAGCTGATGAAGAAGGCGTGGCGGTATTAGTATCAAGTCACTTATTAACTGAAATTGAATTAATGTGCGACCGTATCATTATTATTCAGCGAGGACAAATTGTTGAAACACGTGACATTCGTGCATCGCAGCAAAGTCGTTACCGCTTCGATATTGAAAATGAAGGCCTAGAAATATTGAATTCATACAATTATACATTTACACAATTAGAAAACTTTACAATTGTTGATATCGAACGCGACCAAGTTCCGGCACTTATTGCACAGCTCGTCGAAAAAAATATCGCCATTTACGCAGTAACTCCTTATCAGGAATCACTCGAAGATCAATTCTTACAAGTAACAGGAGGTGACATGCATGTTCCAACTCATACAAAATGAACGCATGAAGATATGGGCTAAAAAAGGTAGCTGGATTATGCTGGCACTTCTTGTTTTAGCAATTGTCGGCTACGGCATTTTATCAAATTCTATTGCAAGTGATTCGAGTAACTGGAAAGCAGACGAACAAAGTACAATCGCTGCTAACAAAGAAATGCTAGATGAGGAAGGTATTGACGAGACCACGAAGAAAGACCTCGAAGAGACTATTGCCATTTCACAATATCGCTTAGACAATAATGTGGCACCACTTAGCTCAGAAAGCGTGCAAGGTCATATGCAAGCTGCGCCATATTTTATGATGTTTGTGCTACTGTTTGTTGTCATTGTAGCCGGTGGCATTGTTTCAAGTGAATTTTCAAAGGGCACAATTAAAATGTTACTGACACGTCCAGTATCTCGCTTTAAAATTCTACTATCAAAACTCTTAGCCGTTGTAGAATTCGCTGTGCTATTATCAATTGTCACAATCGTTTTAAACTATATTGTTGCGCTACTATTTTTCGGTAATGCGACCGGTGCAAATTTAATAATGGATAATGGACAAGTAACAGAAGTGAATATTTGGAAAAATATCTTTATGTCATTTGGCTTCCAATTTATCGCCATAATCATGAGTATGTTATTCGCCTTTATGCTAGGTGTGGTATTCCGTTCAAGCAGCCTTGCAATTGGATTAACTATTTTTATTTCACTATTATCAACAACCATTACATTGTTCTTAACAAAATACGAATTTATCAAATTTATTTGGTTTGCAGTGCAAGATTTAGAAGGCATTTATCATGGGCAAGGCATACTCGATGTCTCATTCCCATTTGCTATCATGATTCAAATCATTTATGCGATTATCTTTTTAGTCATCGCTTTTATCACGTTTATGAAATCAGATATCACCGCATAGTTTAAAGAGAACGGTTAGAACTAGACTACTATGAAAAAAGCTCCAATGCTTTAAAGCATTGGAGCTTTTTTATAAATCAATAATTTTATATTTTGATAAAATGATAAATTAATAATTGTATAATTTTTTGTCAAATAATCCTTTCTGGGGCAACAATGCGCGTACCTTTTCAGTTGTTGAAAAGGACGTATTTTTTGAAAAAATAGCGAGCGCTGTTCCCGCATTAGGTAAATAGTAAAGCGTTTCGCTCTCCTCTAAATTTACATGAACGCCAGAACCCTGCCAGCGATTCCTCGTCAAAAATTGCTGTTTATTTGTTGACCAAAATACGAGATCTTCCATATTACTAAGTAACTCCACTAGTGGTGACATGCCTTGAAATTGTTGACTATCATTAATTTTAAACATTATCTTCCAACGATCTTTAGCTCGTGTTTTTTTATAATAAGTTATATCATACTGCAGTCGCAGGTCATCAAAAAGCTCAACAAATGATTCCGACGTTTCCAGATAAACATACAGTGGAAATGACTGACTCTGTTTCATCACTACCTCAATTACTTCAAATGGTAATTTCTCTGTATCTGGAAAAGCTAACTCATAGACATAAGCATCTTTACTATTTAAATGAAATAGCGTAGGCTTCCACTCGTTAAGCGATGATTGATAAATTTGACACTTCATAAGGCACCTCTTATCTAAACAATTTTTCATTAAAATATAGAATTATACAATTATATTTTTTGAGTTTCTTCCTATTATATAGTACGCAGTATTACTCGTTGTCTTTTTGATAATTGTATAATTTGATAAATGTAAAAAAATTGAATGCCTTTAGCAATACTTTCTTCTGCAGGCATTCAACTTTTATTTATTTTCTAGCACTTCAATTTCTTCAATGATTTCTGCCTCTTGTGTTAAGACATACCATTCATTCACCCATTGCTCTAGTTGCTGCACCGTTTCTTTTTTCTTCGGCAGCTTCGCCGTTTTTAAATACCGTTGCACGGCACTATACGATACATTCGCTTCTTCCGCAATAACAGACAGTGGAATATTTCGTACCTCTTTAATTTCTTTTAACATTTCAGGTGATAATGTACGACGTTCTTTTTCTTGCTTAGCCTCTGTATAAATTTCATTTGAAATCGTTTGAGGAATCAACAATTTACGATTTTCCTCTACAACGACATCGGGTGGTAAAATAACGACTTGTACTTTCTGCCATTCATTTTTGTACCAATAACGCTGGTCGGCTATTTCTGCATCAGTAAATTGTGTTTCATAATACCATGATTTGATAACCGAGTCCTGCATTAATTCATCCAATACGGTTTCAAGCTTTTCACGATTTTTCGAGCCCGTATAGCGTGGGTTCAAGTCCATCGCATGATTTAAGGCTTCTACCGTAAATGGCTCCAATAAATCTTCTGTACGTACTTTCCATTCATAATTCAAAAAGCGAACAAGGCGCTTATGCGGTCGTTTTTGATAATAATTGTACTGAAATACTTTGTAATCTAGATAGCCAAATGCTTGCGTATTATCGGTTAAATAATATGCCAGTAATGACGATGGCTTAATCGTTAATGAATAAATCCCTTTTGCCTTACCAGTCTTTTTATCATACGCCATTTCAAGTGAACCGATTTGGAACATTGGCTGGAAATTCGTCAAATCATATTCTGTACGGTCTTCAAGGTTCGCCTCATTGACGATAATGAAATCATCATTTTCAACGGCAATCCACACACTTGATAATGCGGCTACACGTTGCATGATAGCAAAACGTTCACGTTCACGCGTTTTGAAATTTTGACGATACGGGTCCGCATATTTCAATTTCAAAGCCTCATCACTTTCAAAATGAATATAGCCTTCTGAATTTTTAGAGCTCACCATCCATAAGTATGAAATCAAATCGAATAAATCCGCTGATAATTCATCAAGTGACGTAATGGCAGACTCCATAAGTGAGAACCATACTTTCTTTTTCTCTACTGTATCAGCAGGGAGGCGCTGAATTTCTTCATTCGTTCTAATTTCTGCTTGCCCCTGTAAACTACCATCCATTCCAAGAATATCTTTTGAATACGTACCATTTTCATTTTTCGTGAAATCCGGTTTTGTTACTAAATCTCGCAAGATTTGAAATGTCGAGCTTGAATTTGAATATAAATGCTCTTTTTCAATAATGCGCTCAATCGGTTGCTCTAATTCAACATGTACTAAATCTGTAGGAATCTCTTCTTTTTGAATCATTTCGACCGCCTTTTTAACAAGCGGGTCAGAGATTTCTTTAATTTGTGATTCAACGAGCGACTTTTGTGTTTCTTTTTTGATTTTTTTTGGTGGTTCAGTCACTTTCGTAACAGGTTCTACTTTTTTGACTGGCTTTTGTCGCGCTGAATCACTTTGCTTTAACAAAGGTTCAATTTTCATACGCACATATTCACTATTTTTCTCAACGCGTTCAATCAAAGTTGCCTTATTATAGGGCTGTAATTCAAAAAAGTCCTCATTAATGACTTTTAAAAGCTTCTTAAAGCTCGCAGACGATTCATATTCCTCGTCCACGCTTAACATATAAGCATCTTCGGACCATTCAATTACTTGTTCTGGATAGCTCGCTACAAAATAGGGCTGCACAATTTCACAAATGGCTAGCGGCTTCCATTCTTTTTTGATTAATAACGTTGGTGGCAACTGTTCATAATTCATGATGTACCGCCTTTCTGAATCATTTCGTTACTTGTAGTATAGCAAATTATTCATATTCATGTAATTATTCATAAATCAGCCACGAATGTCGCTCGATTTTGTTATTTTAATGTAATTCAGTTATTCAATTATGAACCACAAGTGTCGCTCGATTTCTATTCACCATTCAACAATCAACCACGAATGTTGCTCAAAAACCAAAATTATTCAATTTTCAACCACAAGTGTCGCTCGAATTGTCAATTATTCATTTCCGGCCCACAAGTGTCGCTCGATTTCCGCGACAGTCATTCATTTCTGGCCCACAAGTGTCGCTCAAAATTTTTTTTGGCCCACAAGTGTCGCTCGATTGAATTGTTCAAAAATGTGAATCGCGTCATATCAGTTATTCAAAAGGTTTTGGATTATTCATTTTTGGCCCACAAGTGTCGCTCGCCACAAGTGTCGCTCGCCACAAGTGTCGCTCGATTTCCTGTGGATAAGTCAGAAACTTTGTTATATCAAGGGTTCTTTAACGTTAAATTATCCACATAAATTATTCAATTCACTCAAAAAGTGGCCCACAAGTGTCGGATAAGGCCTCTTTTTACCATAAAAAAAAGTACCTTCAGCCCTTGTGGCTCTAAGGCTCAGAGAATTATTCAAAAATGATTATTCATTATTCACTGCGATTTTATTTATTATACTGAAATCGGAGGTGAAAGACTATGAACATGGCAGCGATTTATGAACAACTATTTAATGTATCTATTCATCGTTATAAACAAAAAAATTCAACTGCATCGCATTCATTACAAGAACTAGCAAACCAGGCAGAACAGCATTCTGTACAGGGTGGCATTTTTGCGGTGCGTCAAAAAGAAGATTTTGCTTCAAATAGTGGCGTAAAGGGTATGATTTTAACATCGATTGAATCATTGCTTGTTCATAGTGCATCACTATCGCACTTTACACCGAATCCCTATGTGTCTTATCGCTATACAAATCATGCGCGAACACATGTGACGGGCTTTAGCGACGACCATTTATTGCAAATCAATACATTTGTCGTGGATATTGATACGAAAAAGCATTCTGTTGAAGACATTTTGCTAACAACAATGGATAACAGCATCGGGCTACCAACATTAATTGTTGAATCACCACGCGGTTATCAATTGTACTTTATGCTTGAAACACCGTTTTACTTATCGACGGATAATAAAGCACGTAGTTTGCATATCGCAAAACGAATCGCACAAAATATTAAACAAAGTCTACGTGACATCGATGCCGATGAATATTGTAATGACTTTGGCTTTTTCCGTGTGCCAACCGAACAAAATATTCGCTTCTGCCAATTGAATCACGTCTATAATATTGCCTCGCTAATTGATTGGTCGATACGCCAAGATGATAATATCGAACGACCGCTCTACATTCGTGGTCCAAAAGTGAATAATTTACGCTTAACTGAACAACCATGGTTCCAAGCAATTATTCAAACGAACAACATTCGTGGTCAAAAGGGTCAACTCGGTCGAAACAATGCTATTTTCACGCTTGCACTTGCTTGCTATCACGATCAATGGTCATTTGAAAAAACGTATGATTTACTCGATGAGTGGAATTCAACGCTTCAATCACCGCTAAAAGATAGTGAAGTGCGAACAATTTGTCGCTCAGCCTATTCAGGTAAATATAATGGGCCGCAAAAGATGTATATTGAACAGTTAATCGTTGAATATGTTGATGCATCAATTGAATTACCGCAATTAGCTATTGGTAGCTGGTACAAGCATAAAAAAGAACGCAAAGACCGCGTCCGTTCACATCTTGAGGAATGGGAAGCAGATGTCATTGCGTTTATTGAAGCACGTACATCAATTGAAGAACCATTTGTTCAATTATCACAAAGTGAAGTATGTCAGGCTTTAGGTATCGCCAAAAGTACACTGAATAAATTATTAAATGCATCATCAACAATTATTCGTAAAGTATCTGGTGCAGGACGTGGCGCTATTACACAATTTTCAACAACGACATTATTCAAATCTTATTTAGTAACATCATTTATCGCCAATAAAAAATCATCAACATTTATTCCATTTGCAGTTGCACAGCTTTACACAATTATCGCACCAGTAGCACTTCTACCATTACTGTCATTTATTCACGAAACAGCATCTCAAATCGAACGAAGGCGAAGGCATCACTTATTGGTCCACAGTGCCTAAACATATTTTAAGGTCATCTCTGGTTTGTTCCACGTGAAACATGTTTTACTATATTCAACCTGGTAGCACATTGATTTTTGAAAACATGGTATACTATGTATAGTCCTATAATGAGCTGTATAGCTTTATTTTATTAAGTTTTATACAAATTACGAATAGTTAAGAAATTATACAAATGTACATAGGAAGGTGCAATTATGGCAATTAAACTCTTTTTCGGAAATGTTAAAGGTGGCGTTGGTAAAACAACAATTACTGATATGACAGCCTATATATTAGCCACACAATATAATCAACGTGTTCTTGTTATTGATTGTGACCATCAGGGGGATTCTACGGACTTCTTCTGTGATTATTTCAATATTGATTTAGGTATGGAGCAAGGACAGCATGGCTCTATGTTTACAATTTATGATGCCATTCAAGATTATGCAAAGAACAATAATCCTGAAGCAATTCATAAGGCAATTGTTTCAGTGACGGATTCATTATCGTTTATTCCAGCTAATTCATTGTTAGAAGAATTTTCAACATTCCTTTCTCGGATGAAAACAACAGAATCAATTCAGGGTACAACATATATTCGTAATGTCCTTGAAACGATTGAGGATGATTATGATTTCATTTTATTTGATATTCCACCAAGTGCAGGACATCTTGTAACAAATGTTATTATCGCATCAGATTTTTATGTAGGGATTATGTCGACGGAGAAAAAAGCATTCCGCAAGCTACAACCCTTCTTTGATATGTGTAATGAACATAGTGTACGTGCACAGCAATTTTTACAAGATTATGATGTTGCACAAAATTTAGGTGTCGTCATGTATTTTGTTACACAAAATCTACAAGAAGAAAAATATGTAGCCGATGCTGCACAGGATTTCTTTGGGGATCTAATTTTTGACTCAAAAATTCGTCGTGCAGATGTCGTTCGTGAACATGAACGCATGCCATCATTATTCTTTGAAGATACTGAGGAGAATCATGACTTCTTACAAATGTTTGAAGAGGTTACACAGGAATTATTAATTCGTATGCAGGCATTACCTGAAGATACAGTACGTGTCGCAACACAGGAAATTTTAATGCCATTACAAGAATATTTTACAGATGAACAGTTATTCCGCTTGAAAGAAGCCATTGAAGGTAAGGGATTACAAAATATCGAATCCCTCCGTTTACGAGGTTATAAATCAAGTGATCCGCGTAAAACATTACAAACGCATATGATTCGTCTATTTACAGGCTCTAAAGACGATGAGGCGTTATTTGAGCAACAATTCATTCAGTTAGAGAAATGGCTTGCAAAAGAGCCTACAGCATATAGTATTAGCGCGATGCAGCGTTTAATTCGTAAGCATCGTAAAGCGTTAGAGATTGTTTAGGAGGTGGCATTCATGGCCGATTGGTTAAAACCCAACACGTCATTGAATATTAAGAAAGTAAAACCTCAGGCTAAAAAAGACGATGAGGTTTCTTCAACACAAAATACATTAACGAAAAAAATGTCAAAGCGTGAAATTCCAAATTTAAATTATCATGCAGAACGCCCACGTTATACATCAGATGTACGTCGTCCAATTGGCGTGTCTCCTGATACGAAAGATGAAATCGCAGAAATTGCAGAAGACCATGATGTAAAATTTAATATGATGGTCGCGGTCTTAGCCTTATTTTTTGAGGATCATCAATCAGAGGAGCTTATTGAAAAATATCGTCCTCATGCAGAAGATATTGCAAAAGCAACGACAACATCGCGTGCGATACACATTTATCCAAATATTTATCGCATGATCCGTCACAATGCACGTGTGCATAAGCTAACGATTCGTGAATTATCACAAATGATGGTCGATGTTTATCGTGATCACCAAGGTGCAAGTCAGTTTACAGAATATGTTGACCGTTTTATGACAATGGATTAATAAAAAAACACTTTCAAAGAGATGTTTCTTTGAAAGTGTTTTTTTACGTTTATTTTACAATAATAAGTATAAAGTATAAAAAACGAAAAATAATAAGTAGTATATTTAGACTAATTAACTTATAATGAAGATATATAAAGCATATTTGTTAGAGGAGGGGTCTTAAAATGATGCGAGCGATTTCACAGGATTGCCTTACTTTTCAAACACCGCGTTTAGTTGTTAAACCAATGACACTAGAAGAGCAGCAATGTATTCATTATCATGCTTCTTCAGCTACAAATGCATCTATCCCTTTAGGGGGACATTATTTAATTCAAGATACAGTTGAGTATATTACAGACATGTTAAAGAACGATAAACAAGTCTATTTATGGGGTATTTATTTACAGCCAAACAATACATTAATTGGCAGTATTCATCTAAGTAATGTGAGTCAAATTCATCGGCATGCTCAGATTAGTTTTTTATTGGCAGAGGATTATTGGGGGCAGGGTTTTTCAACGGAGGCCGTGGCATGTGTCATTGACTTCGTATTTGATAAGCTTGGACTTAATAAATTACTAGCGAAATGTTTTATTGAACATTATCCAACCCATCGTGTATTGCAGAAACTAAATATGAACATTGAGGGCATTTTAAAGCGTCATTTTTATTTAAATGGCATCTTTCATGATGTAACGCTTTATGCGAAGTTCAATGAATCTTCGTTTTAAAAGGTATTTAAATACAATTTAAACGTTTTTTCTTTCATTTATGAAAAAAACATAAAACCCCCTTCAAAACCTCTTAAAGAGGCTTTGAAGGGGGTTTTATATATCAAAATTTAGTTTTTACTTTTATCAAATTATACAATTATAAATAATGAATGAATATTGTCGATAATTCATTTAAAATATGCCGGCTGACATTTGGTGAAACGAGCAACATAGCTTCTTCATACAGCTTGTTAGAAGTTTTAAAATCATTGCGCAGCGCATAAAGAGCAGAATTTAAAATTAAAAATGTGCCTTTCGATTTTAAATTTTGTTCAATTTGGGGTAATGATAAACAGTCCTCAATAATCATTTCAGCTGTTATTAATTGCTTTTGTTCAATATAGCTTTGTGCTAACACACTATGAAGCGCAAAATACGTTGTTGCATCTAAATGAAGTAATTTTTGCACATAAATGCGGTCGATAATATTATAGTATTTCAAAACATGATTCACTTCTTCTAGGTGCATAAAGCATTCCATTAAATGTGCGTAGATTGAAATATAAATATTCGGATACTGTTGCTCAAAATCATGTTCTTCCATTTGTGCTAATAAGCGTAGTAGCGTTTTTTTCGCTTGTTCATAGTCTTGGTGAATTTTCATTTGCATCAATGCTGCCACATGAATAAATTTCAATCGCTCAAGCACACTTGGACTTTGTTGAATCAGCCGTTCGTAAAGTGCAAAACGGCGTTGTAAATTGTCATCATTGGCTAAGTTTGCATCGATATTTAAGGCAATATAGTAAAGGTAGCACTGCGCATCGACATCCTCTGACTGCTGTGCTAATAACAAATAATCGTCAATTAACAGGAGGGCCTCATGATAATGCGCAGCGCGAAATTTTGATGATACGTCTTTGAGCATTGTTTCAGTTAGAATCATAATTACACACCTTCAATTTTAAAATGTGACAAAGTATTGACTATGCTCATTATAGAGACTTATGAAAATGAAAGTAAAGTCTCAACTATTATTCTTTTGGTACAAAGACAATTTCATGCCAGGCACTACAGTAATGATAGCCTTGTTTAGCGTACATTTCGCGCGGCGTATCTTCGCCATCTGCCACAAGTAAAATTGTTTGCTCTGTATGCTGATTCATAACAAATTGCTGCATGGTTGAGCCAATTCCACGTCGTTGCATGGAATCGATGATAACGAAGCTATCTAGCTCTACCGTATCAGCTGTTAAAAATAATAGTAATGAACCAACAATTTGCCCATCAAGTAAAGCAACAACAAATTGAATTGATGAGTCGTTAAATTGTTTTTTGAGTAGATGCTGCTTCTCTGTGGCAAAAATTTCGCCATATGTGAGGTCAATCATATATTGGAATGCCAAAAAAGAAGGAAACAATGCGTCATCTACATACTGGATAACTACCTCCTCATTAAAGGAGGAGCCATTAAATTCAATCGGCAACATCGCATATAATTCAAGTGAGCCAACGACATAGTGTTGTGCTTCAATATAGGCGAGCAATGCAGTTGGAAGTTGCTGATTTTCCGGAAACAAAAAACGGCGATGCTTCATCTGATGTGTCTGATGAAAATCAAGTTGTTTTTGTTCGTAATATTGAAACTCTGCTAGCGTTGGCATGTGCTTAAAGAGCATAAAATTACTGTTATAGCGAGATGGCATTTCAGCATCATAATAATGCTTTATAATAGAATCCTCCTCATACAGAGGTGCATCTATATATGTATCTTTAAAATTCAATTGTATCCACCTCTTTCGTTACAATATGTTCTACTACTTGTGGTAAATCACGTAGCTTCTCTGCGTAAAACGTTGGGAAAACAGCATGCTTGGCTAGTTCATCAATTGGAATCCAATAGACTTCTTCCTTCCCTTCGGTGCAGTAACCAGTGCTATTCAGTTGTTTTTTACCACGAGGTGTCATTAAAAAGTAGAAGGCAATTTCATGACATGAAAATCCTTCGATCGTGCCATCGCCCGGAAAGAAGTTTTCGTGAATAAAAGCAAGTCGATCAATGTCATAATGGACACCCGTTTCCTCAAATACTTCACGTACAACAGCCTGTTCTGCGGTCTCACCAAGCTGAACGCCACCACCAATAGAATAATAATAATTAGCCACTTCATTGCCGGCGACTAATACACAGCCCTCCTCGATAATAATCGCGGCTGCGCGGTAACGGAACCAATTTGACCCCTCTGTAAAACAGCAATCTTTTTCCATGAAATCCCTCCTAATAGTTAAAATATAACATAAAAAAGAACCGCAACGAGGCAGTTCTTTTCGTACTTCTTATAATGACTCCACTAATTGCGGAGGATGATTAACGGCAGGATAAATTTCCTTCATTAATGATTCATACAACATCTCTCGATCATGTGGTTTTGCATACTCCTGTAATACAACAGCATCTGCAATAAGCCATGAATCCGTATGTGCAGGTTGATGTGCTACAATGAAGCCGATAATAATACGGTCTTGTAGGACCATTACTTTATATGCAGGGTCCTGTAAATAAATCTTCCATAATGCGATATCATATTCAAAGCGAATAGGTGTACCGCCCGTCCCGACAGTGTTAGAACGTTGGCTGTTTTGATTCGTAATCGGCTTCGTCAAATCAGCTTTACAAACGGTATGAATCGCCGCAATCTGATCTGCGTCATCTAATGTTGCATGTCGAATAATACGTTTCAAAAAAATCGCCCTCTTTCATTACTACATATATATTACCATTTTCCGAAATAATTAAACAATCATAAAGATATAGTCAGATAATTTCGATATCTGTTGTGCAACACAACTTTATATATAGCCGTTATACAAACATAGTAAACCAAAGGAATAAGGAAAAAATACTTTTTACTTATAATGAATTTAAGGATATTGATTCATCATATAAGCTAAAACGCTCACCCTTGGACTTATTTTAGTGAAAATTCGTTTATAAATATAAAAAAATAGGAATAGGAAATTATTAGAATAGTAAGGAGTTGGGCATAATGAAGACAATGGGGAAGCTAGCAAGTCTTGCCTTAGCAACGACATTACTTGCAGCATGTGGACAATCGCCAAAAGATGAATATATTGGTGCAATGGAAGATGCGGGCGATGCAAAAGCAGGCACTTTTGATATGAAATTTAAGGACATCGCTGTATCAGGTGGCGATAGTCAAACGACGACGATGATTAATATGGTGAAAAGCCAATTAAATGATATGAAAATTAGCGGTTCGTATTCAAGGCCAGATGACTCAAAATATGCAGTAGATGTAAACGTAAATGCGATGGGACAAGAAATTCCATTTAACGTCATTGGTGACGATAAAGCGATGTATTTATCAACAGCTTTCTTATCTGCTGTTATGGATATTACACAGTCACTTAGTGGTAGCTCTGCAGCAGTTGATACATCAAAATTAAAAGAGCTAGATGGTAAATATATCGACTTACAGCAATTTGCAAAGGATAGTGCCGAGACAACAGGCTCTAATGTCACTGCAGATGTAGAAAATTTAGATATGAAGCAATTACTTGCATATCAAAAGGATTTACAAAAAGAGTTTATTAAGTATTTAAAAGACGATGTGGATGATAAACGCTTTGAAGAAAAAGATGGCAAGCTGTCATTTACAATGAATAAAGACGATATCGCGAAGCTTGATGATATTCAAGCAAAATTAGCGAAGGATAATCCGGATTATGAGCAGTTTAAGGCGAATATTGGGGATATGCTAAAAGAGCTAGATAAGGTCAATATTCAAACAGTTATTGATTCAAAAACAAAGAAGCAAACGTATGATGTCGATATTGCTTCTGCAAAAAACAATATCGATGCGGTGAAATTCACCATTTCAACAACGCCTTCTGATAAAGTGAAAGAGGTAACTGTTCCGACAAGTGACCAGCTTGCGACAGAGGAGCAGTTGAATGAAGCGATGGGTGCGGCGACAGGTACAGACACAACAGATACTACAGGTAGCACGACGATTACGGATGAACAATTCAAAACGCTATTAAAACAAGCGAAATCATCAAAAGCATCGATGTCTAAAGCACAACGAAAACAAGCACTAGAACAATACAAACCGTATTTAACAGATGAACAATATACGAAGTTAGAAAAAGTGTTAGAAGATTAATATGTAAAAAAGCAGCAATCCATTTCGTTAGGGTTGCTGCTTTTTGTATGTTTTCATAAAATCATAATTGTATAAATTACAGCATTGTAGACAATCTAAGCTGATCTATACAAGGAATGCCATCCTCATAAATGGGTTCTTCATAATGTGTCGTAAAATAATCTGGAATGATTTCAACGATACGAAAACCTGCTTTTTGGTAAAAGGCTAATTGTGAAATACTCGAATTGCCTGTGCGAACATCCAGCTGTTCATAATGATGCTCTTTTGCAAAATCAATCGCAAACTGTAGCAGTTGCTTGCCATAGCCCATTTGTTCATGGGCTGCGTCCACCGCAATATTTTTAATTTCAAGTATTGTCGGTGTAACTTGTTGTAGCACAATGACGCCGAGCTGATCGAGTACGAAGCATTTACTTGTAGTAATATACTGTTCAATCATTTTTTTATCTGGGTCTGCGCGTAATAAAAGCGCCCATGGATAATTTGTTGTTTGTTTAATCATCGGTAATCCCTCTCGATATTGTGTAATAGTTCATTGCGTAATTTGATAAGCTCTTCAAATTGATAGAAGAACTCGATTTTTTGATGCTTTATTTTTTTGAGATCAGTAGGGCGCTTACTAAAAATGAAATAGCTAAATGATTCTGCGAAGTCCTCATCCACATTGTTCATTGCATAAGGTGTAACAAAATTTTTGGTCGATGCATAGCTACGGTTTTCTACGGAATCGTAAGCGTATGTATAGGATTCCTCGACCATTTCTTTCGTCCAAAATTGCTTATAAAATAATTGCGTGTACGCTTCATCATTCGCGCAGCGCTCTAAAATTTGATAGTTGGTACAATAACTCTTTGCGGTATTATTGTGTTGGCTATCATCAAAGCCAATTAAATGAGCCGATTCGTGGATGATGCCGTAATAGAAAAGTTTTTTATCATAGGTGAAATCTCGGATATCAAATGATAGGCGCCACTGTGTTTGAATAAAATTAAGTGGAGATACATAGCCGTAATACTCACCATGGCCATCAGTGAATATTTCAAATTCTTTCACATCTTCACGAATAGGTTCAGGTATTACTGTTTTGAAGCGCTGCCACAATTTTTCATGCGTGCCTACTTTTTTTGTGAGTTTCGGATGCTGTTTTGAACCGAGCCCATTTTCAGGATGAATGAGCTGTGTATGATCGTTGACAGTATAGATTTTTAAAGAACTGAAATCCTCTATATCGTAATACGGATATTCTTTCGAGCTAAACATCGTACCACTATGCCGGTCATTTATCTTCTTTAATGCTGCATCACCATGTGCAGGATTCGGTGCAATTTCTGTACGGAGTATAAAGCAAACCAACCCCAATAATAAAATGAAAAAAATAAATCTAAGCAGTTTAATCCCACCAAATCAATGAATTATACAATTATGTAAATATAAATTTATATAAAAAGACCATCTTTTTGTGAGATGGTCTGTGTTTTTTAATAATAGCTATTTAATCTTGTTAAGATGGCATTTCGGAAATGAATCATCGAATCATATTTATAGAAGAATGCAATTTTTTGCTCAGCACGCGTTTTTGCTGTTGTTGGGCGTTCACTGAACACAAAGTACATAAATGATTCTGCAAAGTCTTCCTCAGGAGAAGCAGCTGCATATTGGTCTACAAATGATGAAGGGTATTTTAAATATAATTGATTCGCTTGTTTACCTGTTTTTACCCAATCATTATGAATCGGTCCTTGCCAGAATAATTGATAGAAACGATTTAAATGCGAATCTTTGTTCATACAAACACCATTTGATGTGAAGTTTTTACAATTTGCCCCTGCATTATTTGTTTGCTTTTTATTTAGTGACACAAGATGTGCTGATTCATGGACAAGTGTTGCGAAGAAATTATTCGGTTGATCAAGTGCATCTTTGTAATCGACTGCAAGTGTCCATGTTTTCCATGTGCTATCATTTGGTTGCACAAATGCCTGGTCATTATTATGACCATCTGTGAAAACCGTAAAGTTTGTTACTTGCTGACGTTTACTAGCAGGGACCGTTACAATAAATTTTTCCCATAGACGTTTGTGTAAATTACCATCTTGTGCAATTTTTTTATAGGTCGCTGTATTTCCTGCATGGGGCGCATAAATTTGACCATTTTTTACGCGATATTTAATAATGATTTTCTCAGATTCTGTATCAGCTACATGCGAAGGAACAATGTTTACAAATTGGCCATGACGTTGTTTCAATTGTGCAAGTGCTGCGTCACCTTTTGCTGTGCTTGCTGCTGCATTTGCGTCTAGTGTAGGAAGTGCGAAAAATAGAAGTAGTGCAAAACCATAAAGAATTATTTTTTTCATAAGAATTCAGCTCCTCTGCTCATTAGTATAGCATGTTGCCTCGATATGTTAAGAGACGTTATAGAAAGTAAACATTGCGCAAAAGGGAACCACACCTACAGAATACTAATTCCCTGTGCATTCTATCGTAAACGAAATCAAAAGAAAACAGTAAATTATACGGAATCGGATACGACTTTTTTAGGTAATTGGCGATTATACACGTATAAATAGATAAAATAATAATTGTATAAAAACCTTTTATTTAAAAGTTTATATTAAAAAATCTTTTGATAATAAAAGTGGGCTGTCACTGCTCAGCTGCTTGTTTATTTTTTCGAAATGAAGTGAAAAAGATTCCCCAGAAATGAAAGGTGCGCTTATTAAAAGCTGACCAAGTGGTGAAAAAATAGTGACATTATCTAGTTCATTCATTGTCAGTTGAAGTGACTGTATCGACATGTCACAGTCATGCCAAGTTGCAGACTGTAGGTTAAAACTAATGCCTTGGCATGCGCAATTTATAAATGTTCCCACGTTTAATGACAAGGTATGTAGTTGTGCCGAGCAACGTTTTATGGTGGTGTCATGACTTGTCCAGTAAACAGTTGCTAAATCACTTTGTTGGATATGAAGTGTGCCAGTTGCGACAAATTTTTTCCCAGACCATTCCATAGAGGCCAATGTGATCGTTGTTGTCTGAATATCGACGTCACCATGAAATGCACAATTGTTTAGTTGACCATTACTTTGTAATCGAAATGTTTCGCCCGTTGTGCGGAGTGCGAGTAATTGTAGCCGTGTCGTAGCTTCAATTGATACGTAGTCCGATTTGAGTGTACAAAATGAAAGCTGCGTTTTTGTAATGAGGCCATCTGTTTGTATATGACTAGATAGCAGTAAACTTTGTTGCACGTACACCGAGCCTTGAATCTCACTATCGACGATAATTGTCGCTTCATCACAAAAAAATGTTGGGCTTAATTTACTGGCATCATCAATAAAACCACCAAGTGTTCCTTTCGTAATTTTTTTATTTTGAACGGTGAATGATTCGCTAGCCTCGATTTGTGTAACATTATATGTCATGCCATTAATGTCTAGTTGTTTATGGGTTGTTGTTTTATGCCACATCGTATTCCTCCTTTTTCGCTCATAGCTAGTATACCAGGGTTGGTGATAGGTTCCATGAATGAAACTAAAAAGACGATGCCTGCGCATCATCTTTTTTAATCTTTAATTTTCACGTCGCCACTGCTTGCTTCCATCGTCAGTGTATTTGAGGAAGTAGTCGCTGTTGTGCCAGCGACTTCATTATCTTTTTCTGTTGTTAACGTATAGCTAGATGGCACGCGAATATCACCACTTGATGTGCGGATTGTAAATGAAAATTGATTGTCATTTTTGTTAGTGAGTATTTGGTCGCCGCTTGAAGAATAAATAGAAAGAGAAGTATCCTCATTGAAAATCGGCGTGATATGAATATCGCCACTTGTAGTTGTCACCGTACTTTTTCCGCGTCCAAGTGTGATAGCATCGATTGACACATCGCCGCTTGTGCTTTCAGCAAGTAAGGTGTCAGTCGTTAATGTCTTAACCAAAATATCGCCGCTTGAAGAACGGATGGAAACTTCTTTTGCGTCACTACCTAGTTGACCAAGCTCCATGTCGCCACTAGTAGTTCTCAAGTCATAGGTTTCTGCTTTTAAATCATCTGCTTTAATATCGCCACTTGATGCTTCAATTTGCACGGATGTTACAGCAATATCTTTCAGTTTAATATCCCCACTTAATGCATGAATTTTTAGTTTGTCGTATTGTGTAGCTGGTAAGCTAATATGCACTTCAGGTTTGCTCCCAAAGGACAGCCATGATAGAAAACCCTTTGTATTTTGTTGGATGGCTAACTGGCCATTCGATTTTTCACGAATATCAAATTTTGAGGTTCTTGTCTCCGTGGTTTTTACTTCGATGGAATCTGAAGAAATTTGCTCGACAAAAATATCTGCACTCGATACATTTAGTTGAATCGTGTGAAGCACTGCATCTGCAAATACGACAGATTGGCCTTTATTAAAAAAAGAAAAAGCATAAATACCAATCATTACGAGTAAAATAATGGCCCCCATACTAAGACCCAATGTTTTTCGCAAAGTCATCACATCCTTATCATTTCTTTCAGTGTATGTAAAAATAAAGAATATTGCAAATTCACAAAAAACGAGCACTTGGACAAAATACGTCATTTCCCTTTTAACCGTTCGCAACGAAAAACTGGAACCGCGCCACAGCGTGATTTCAGTTTTTCTTATGCTCATAGGAGCGGTTGTTTTTACACATATGTCCTAGCCTCCTATTTACTATTTTGGTACAATCCAGTCGATATATTTTGCAGAGATATACGTTGGACCCTCTTTATCGTTGATTTTTAATTGTTGTTTTGATATTTCTTCCTATTTATATAGACCGGCAAATCAATAAAATCATTTCACGCATAAATTGTTTGTAAAGCGGGTAATTTAAAATTGTACACGAATTTGCATGGTTCTGATAGTATGCAAATTCGACATGAAAGGGGAATAAACATGAATTTTTCAAAAGAAGAAGGACGATTTTTCGTAGAGGATCAAGGTGAAACCTTAGCTGAGATTACATTTACACAACCAAATGATGAATTTTTTATTATTGATCATACATTTGTAGATGATAAGTTACGTGGTCAGGGTGTGGCGAATCAATTAGTAAAAGCTGTGGTGGATAAGGCACGAGAAGATCATAAAACAATTATTCCACTATGCCCATTTGCGAAAGGACAATTTGAGCGTAATCCAGAATATGCGGACGTTTGGCGCAAATAAATGATATGCTAGAAAAGGAAATTAAGATTGTTTCTTTTGGCGAAAATAAGATTCAATCTATTAGAGGGGAAAAATGATGAATGAACAACAATTATTGGATAAAGGATATCGTAAATATTCAGGCGAGAATATTGATGTATTTTTTAACGCATCGATTTGTGAGCATTCTGCAAACTGTGTAAAAGGCAATGGAGATGTCTTTAATACAAAAAGAAAACCGTGGATTTTAGCAGATAATGCGAGTGCTGATGAAGTGGCACGCGTTATTGACACATGCCCATCTGGTGCACTGCATTATATTCGTAAGGGGGATGCGTAAGTGGTAGCATTTAATGAACAAGGCCGCTTTTATGTAGGAGAAGAAAATAATAAGTTAGCTGAGATTGATTTTACACGACCTGCAGGAAAAGACTATTATGTTATTCTTCATACAGGTGTTCGAAAAGAACTTTCAGGACAAGGTGTTGCCCAGCAATTAGTTGATAAAGTAGTCGATAAAGCACGTCATGATGGATTGAAAATTGTTCCTGTTTGTCCATATGCTAAAAAACGCTTTATGGAAAATGAGCAATATGCAGATGTGTGGTATAAAAAATCATAGTGGAAAATAGGAATCCTAACGGGTTCCTATTTTTTTTTAGGAGGAATCTGTGTGGATTATATTTTGTTATTGCGGGGTGTTAATGTAGGGGGAAACAGAAAAATTAGTATGACGGAATTAAAGGAGCAGCTTATTATACAAGGCTTTGAAAATGTTTCAAGCTATATTAACAGTGGCAATCTTTTAATATCATCAGCACTTGAAAAGCAGGCTTGTATCGATGCGCTACAGTCATTTTTTAAGTCGCATTTTTTTGAACTCGATTTTGTGCTACTTGATACAGTGCAGTATAAAAAAATGCTCGAATTGGCCCCTTCCTGGTGGGGTGAAAATGAAGAATGGCGCCATAATCTTGCTTTTGTACTAGCACCTTATACAGCTGAGGATTTACGTGCTTTAAGCGCGCAGATTAATTCAGAATATGAGCACTGCAAAGTTTGTGGTAATGCCATTTTTTGGAGTAGTTCCTTTACAACTCATTATAGTAAAACGATGTGGTCTAAACTAATGAAGCAGGCTATTTATCGCCATTTGACTGTGAGAAATCGTAATACGGCATTGAAGTTGCGGGAATTGATGAATGAAAATAATTAAAGTGAGAGTAATGATGATAAAATGCGTTAAAGGTAAAGTCAATTATGTTTTATCTAAATAAATAGATGGCGAACCCATTTTTAACGTATATTCAAATATAAACGGAAAGAAAAAAAGACGCAGCAAAATTGGTTGCGTTTTTTACTTTACGAGAGGTGTTTTAATTATGATAAAACACTAATATTAGTATCTGGTAATAATGGTATACTATAAAAGACGATTCAAAGGGGGAAAAGAATGAAAAAACGAATGAAGGTGATTTTGTGTATTCTCATATTGATTCCGCTATTCGCGTGGAACTGGCATACGCAAAAGGTTTTACCACAAGGGATGTCCGTTGATGGTAAGTTTCACCAGGTTGACAATGTAGAATTTTTAACAGATATTACGTATGAAAAAAATGATAAAGCTGTAATGGAACAACAACTTTTTGAACGTACGCTTCAAATAATTGATGAGGCAAAAGAAGTTCTAGTGATTGATTTATTTTTATATAATGATGATTATAATCATCAAAAAGCGACGTATGATAATCGTGCAGAGCAACTAACAAAAGCGCTTATCGAAAAACGTAAAGAGCAACCGGACATGCCGATACAGGTTATTACAGACAATGTAAATTCTGGCTATGGCTCGATTTATCCACAATTCTTTAAAGATTTAGCGGCGCAAAATATTGAGGTATTAACAACAAATTTAACACCGTTACGAGATTCGAATCCGCTTTATTCAAGTGTGTGGCGCTCTTATCTACAATGGTGGCCAGTATCAACAAATGGATTTTTACCAAATTTATTTAACCCAGATGGTGATAAAATGTCTGTTGGTGCCTATTTAGATTTAGTGAACTTTAAAGCGAACCACCGGAAAATTGTCTTAAATGAACAAGAAGCAATGGTCATATCGGCGAATGTTTCGCATGATGGCAGTAGCCTTCACTCCAATATTGGCTTTGTTGTAAAGGGCGCTATTGTGAAAGATATTTATGAATCAGAAAATGCAATCTTGCATATGTCAGATAAAAAGCTTCCAAAAAATATTTCATTTGTAGCAGATGAGCCAGCAGGAGATATTAACGTGAAGCTAGTTACAGAAGGAAAAATCCAACAAGCTTTAACCAAAACAATTAAGCAGGCAAAAGCAGGAGATACATTGAAAATTGGTGTTTTCTACATTGCAGAACGTGAGATTATTCATGCATTAAAAGATGCTGCCAAGCGCGGTGTCAATATCCAAATGATTTTAGATGCGAACCGTGATGCATTTGGTATTAAGAAAAATGGTGTACCAAATCGGCCTGTAGCACATGAGCTAATGAAAGAAGATAATATTACAGTGCGTTGGTATGATACGCATGGTGAGCAATATCATAGTAAGTTTTTAATGCTTAATCAAGCAGATACATTTACAGCAATTGGTGGCTCGGCCAACTTTACACGTCGTAATATCGATGACTATAATTTAGAAACCGATTTATATATGACGATGCCAAAAGAAAAAGAGACAGCGCGTGATATGAATGCTTATTTTGAGCGTTTGTGGACAAATCAAGACGGCATATATACTGTTGATTACGAGGAATTTGCGGACGGCTCTTTATGGAAAACCGCAATGTATCGTATTCAAGAATTTACGGGGTTATCGACATTCTAATCAAAAAAAAGAGGCTTGGGGAAATCCCCAAAGCCTCTTTTTTTGATTAGTGATCTACTGAATCACTTACGTTTAAGCCAGTTGTTGCATTGACTTTAACTTCAGCGTATTTACGAGCATTTACTTTTTCACCAATCATTGAACCAATCCAACCTGCTAGGAAGCCAAGTGGCACCGAGATGATTGCTGGGTTCGTTAGTGGGAATAGTGGGTCGCCGACGAAGATGGCTTTACCAGCTTCAGGTGCCCATACGTTCGGGCTCATTGCTACTAATACAAGCGCAGAGATTAAACCGAATAACATTGCTGACATCGCACCAGTTGTATTGAACTTTTTGTAGTAGATTGTGTAGATAATTACTGGTAAGTTCGCAGATGCTGCGATACAGAATGCAAGTGATACTAAGAATGCTACGTTTAATGTTTGAGAGAATAAAGCTAAGATGATTGAGAATATTGATACACCAACTGATGCCCAGCGAGCTGCAACCATTTGTTGTTTCTCCGTAATATTACCTTTTTTAATAACTTGGCCGTAAATATCATGTGCGAATGCAGAAGCACCTGATAATACGAGACCTGCTACTACCGCTAAGATTGTAGCGAAGGCTACTGCTGAGATGAATGACATTAAGATGTCGCCACCTAAAGCTTGTGCTAATAACGGCGCAGCCATGTTCCCTGCAGGGTTTGCAGCTAAGATTTTTTCAGAGCCAACGAATGCCGCAGCACCGAAGCCTAAGAAGATTGTTAGGATGTAGAATAAACCTACAATCCAAGTTGCCCAGTTGATTGAAGAACGAGCTGTTTTTGCATCTTTTACAGTGAAGAAACGCATTAAGATATGTGGTAAACCAGCTGTACCAAGTACTAATGCAATCATCATTGACATTGTATCAATACCATTTGTATACTTCAGGCCAGCTTGTAAGTAGGCACCACCATTACCATTTGTTTCAGAAACCGTTGCAAACATTTCTAAAATGTTGAAGTTGAATTTTGCTAAAACTAACACGGAGATAATAACTGTACCAATCATTAATAATACGGCTTTGATGATTTGAACCCAACTTGTTGCGCCCATACCGCCCCATAATACGTAGATTGTCATCATAATACCTACTAAAATAACTGCATATTTGTAGTCGATTCCTAATAATAATTGGATTAATGCACCGGCACCTACAAGCTGTGCAATCATGTAAAATAATACGATTACGATTGAGCTAACAGCTGCTGTTGCGCGGATTTTCTTTTGATTAAAACGTGCAGTAATCATATCTGCTAATGTGAATTTACCAAGGTTACGTAATGGCTCAGCCACGATGTAAAGTACTACTAAGTATGCTACTAAGTATCCTAAGCTATAGAAGAAACCATCGAAACCGAATAAGGCGATAGCACCCGCGATTCCTAAGAATGAAGCGGCCGATAGGTAGTCACCTGCGATAGCGATACCATTTTGCCAGCCAGTTAAGCCGCCGCCTGCTGTATAGAAGTCAGCTGCTGAATTGTTTTTCTTTGAAGCTAAGTATGTCACAAAAAGTGTTAAACCTACGATTGCGACGAAGAAAGAAATCCCGATAATACTCATTTATATCCACCAGCCTTTGCCTTATCATTGATAGCCTCTGCATCTTTATCAAATGAAGCGGCTTTTTTTACATAGATAATAGTGAATGTCCATACCATGATGAAGATAGCTAGTGAATAAATCCAAATCCATGTAACCTCTCCAATTGCTTTTCCGTCTAATACGCCAGTGAATGATGATAATAATGGCAGTGTAAAATAAATAACGAAGAATAAAATACTCATCGGTACGATGAAGCCAAGCTTACGTTTTGAAAGCGTTTTAAATTCTGAGCTTTCAGAAATATTAACATACTCTTGTTCCGTGAAACTTGTTTGCCCCGTTGCCGCCTGTTTGTTTTCTTGTTCTTCTTTTAGAAGTTGACGGTCTAAATTTTGTTCCATAAGGTTGCCCCCCTTTTTTGTGTGTGGTTGTGAAGGATTTGTGACGTCCTCTTGATGTAATAATATTTGAAAGTATACCAAAAAGCAACATTTTTTATCGAAAAAAATAAAATTTTCTACTTTATGATAATTAAAATCTACAAAAAACGTATTTTTTCAACTATAAAAAGCACTGTCATTATAGTGTTTTGATGCAAAAATATTATCATTTTCTGTAAAAGTAAATTGCTGAAAAAGTAAAAAAATTAAAGTCATAATGTAAAAAAAGACATGTATCTTATCAAAAAATAATAGTCAATAGATATAGTTTTATTTGATAAAACAATAAAAAAGTAGCTTTAAAAAAAGAGGATGTTAGTGAATTGAGCACGGAATATGAGATTATACTGATGGAGTATGAAAAATGAATGTATGATACAATTTTAATAAATAGGGGATTATGGAAGAATTTCGCTGTTTTTTATTAAATAATTTTTTAAGAAAAGGTAAAATGCTTCTTAAAATCATATTTTTAACAAATTAAAAAAATGAATGATTTTTCAGCATGAAATAATCACAGATTGGAGAAGTTAAAATGGATATTGCAGTAGTAGGCTCAAACATGGTGGATTTAATCACGTATTTAGAACGTATGCCTGAAGAGGGCGAAACATTAGAAGCGCCTGAATTTGAAATGGGCTGTGGTGGTAAGGGTGCGAATCAAGCAGTCGCAGCAGCTCGCTTAGGTTCAGATGTTTTAATGGTTACAAAAGTAGGAAATGATTTATTCGGTCAAAATACCATTGAAAATTTCAAGAAAAACGGTATTCGCACAGAAGCCGTTGAGGTTGGCACAAAAACGAGTGGTGTTGCACCTATTTTTGTTGATCCACATGCGAAAAATCGTATTTTAATCATTCAAGGTGCCAATAGTGAGTTAACACCGAATGTAGTAGAAGGCTATAAGGAAAAATTAAAAGAAGCGAAGTTAATCATTTTACAATTAGAAATTCCGCTTGAAACGATTTATAAAACGATCGATATCGCGAATGCATTCGATATTCCGGTTCTGTTAAACCCAGCACCAGCGAATCCAGCGCTTGATATTAATTATGTAACGAAGTGCACGTATTTTGCGCCAAATGAATCAGAGCTAGGTATTTTAACGAATATGCCGGTTGTGACACTTGAGGAAATTAAAGAAGCAGCACAAACGTTAATCGATCAAGGCGTTCAAAATCTAATCGTTACATTAGGAGACAAAGGGGTGCTATGGATGACAGCGACACAGAGCCACGTAATTGAGGGCGAAAAAATCCAAGCCGTCGATACAACAGGTGCCGGGGATTCATTTATTGGTTGCTTTGCGCATTATATTACAAAAGGCACATCAATAGAAGAAGCACTGAAAAAGGCAAACTTCTATGCGGCACAGGCCGTACAAAAACGTGGGACACAATTATCATACCCAACAAAAGAAGCGTTTCTACATTATTAAGCACAAAAAAGAGGATGCCCCTATTAGCATCCTCTTTTTATGCTGTACGATTTTTCATCGTTCCCCAAATGATGCTCGTCATAAAAAAGAGTAACGAAATGACGGTAATCACAATCATAATCGAAATATAAAAAGCATTAAAATGCGCAACGTAGATCAAAACATGATTAGATAGCGATAGATGAAAAAATTGCGACACGATATTTAATAGTAGTAATAAAACGGTAATGGCAACAATGCCACTTGTTGCACTCTCTAAATCCGGTTTGCTTAACCGAATATGAACGGCAATCGAGCAAGCTAATACGATGAAAACGTAGAATTGCCAGCTTAACGCATTGTGGACATTAAAAAGCGCAACAAGGAATGTCCAACTTAGTTGCAAAATTTGCTCAAATGTATGAAGGCTCCAGGTTGTTGAAATCATACCAATATGAGTAGAGATTGCATGATAGGCGTCAGGTAGTAAAAAATAAAGCAGTAGAAAAATGGCGACAGGTCCTGAAAATAGGGGACCAACGCCAACGAAAAATTTTCCGATGCGCTGATACATGCTTCCTGGATTATACGAAAAATTAACGTAGCCAAGTGTGCCACTATTATTCGGTTTTTGATACCAAATGACTTCCTCTACTTGATAGCGGAAAATTTTACACATAATAAAATGCCCAAATTCATGGACAGGTGTACCGATAAAAGACATAAAGTTAAAAAGCTTACTACCATATGTATAATGAGCTAATGATTGTTCACCGAGCCATTTTAATAAAAAGCCGAAGAAAAATATAACTCCTAGTAGTTGAAATAATTGCGAGGCAGTAATTGTAATAATACTGATAATCCCTTCCATGCGGCACCCCTTCTAGCTGTCCAATATAGTTCTATTTTACGCTGAATTTAGGTTGTTGTTAAGTTTTAATGACTACATTCGGCGTAAAAAAAGACGGGCATTCAACTATTTGGCGAAGGTGACTCGTGTTCGTCAAAATATTTAATAAGATGCATAACATCCGTTTCCTCTATAAACCCCATTTTTTCATAGAGCTTTTGGGCATTGTCATTTTCTGTACCGGTCTCTAGGGCGACAAAGCGTGCATTATGCGCCTTCGCATACGTATAGCAGGCTTCAATTAATTGTGTAGCAGCACCATATTTTCGAGCTTCTTTCGCTACATATAAATCATTTAAAATATAAGCGCGTTTTAGGCTGATGGTCGAAAAAATCGGATAGAGCTGCACAAACCCAACCGCTTCCTCACCGAGCCAGGCTAAAAAGACAATCGACTCATCTTGCTTTAAGCGCTCCTTCACGAACCAGCGGGCAAGTGGTAAATCAGTTGGCTGTTGAAAGGTTACGCGGTACTCATTTAATAAGCGAGCTGCTTGTTCGACCGATTCAGTTGTTAATTGACTAATTTTCAAAAAATTCACTCCTTTTTCGCATTATAGCGTAATTTTTGAAACGTTTCAAAAGCTCATCCGTATAATAAGAAACAGCGATTATGTAGGAGGAAAAAATAATGATTTTTAGCAAGGCATTAGCGAGTTTTGGGGTAGGTGCTGCGACAGTTGATACTGTATTAGACCATGACACGTATACAGCGGGTGATTTAGTACAGGGTGACATTCATATTAAAGGTGGCAATGTAGAACAACGTATTGATGCCATTTATTTATCCCTTCATATTAATTTTACGAATAAATCAGGTGATAAAGAATATGAGGATACCGCAACGATATTTCAGAAGAAAATAACGGAGCCTTTCAGTATTCAAGCAGGCGAGGAAAAATCATTACCATTTTCATTTAATTTACCATATGATGCCCCCGCAACAGTTGGCCGTACACGTGCTTGGTTAAATACGGGATTAGATATTAAGCACGCCGTTGATCCAAGTGATAAGGATGCAGTGGCGATTCGTCCAACACGTCTAGCGGGTGCGGTCATTGATGCAGTGAAAAATTTAGGATTCCGCCTACGTGAGGTAGAATGTGAAAAGGCTGGATTACGTATGAATACACGTCATTCTTTCGTGCAGGAATATGAATTTGTGCCAACAACTGGGCCCTTCCGCGGCTATTTAGATGAATTAGAAGTCGTGTTTGTGAATCAAACATCGCATAAAGTGGAAGTATTATTCCAAGTTGACCGCAAGGCACGTGGATTTACGAGCTTTTTATCGGAAGCATTTGATATGGATGAATCGTATGTGGGGCTCACATTTACAGAGCAGGATTTACCTACATTACAAGAGGATTTACGTCGATTAATTCAAGATTATTTATAATAAAAAGAGGCTTTGGCATAGGAACTGACCCACGAAAGTGAGACAAAGAAAAAGACACATTCTTTCAGCTGAATTTGACGGACGCTTTCCTGGGGCATGGCGGAAGCCTCCTCGCTCGCAAGCTCATTGCGGGGTCTTCCATTCATGCTAGGGGCTCCCCTAGGAGTCGCCGTCAAATTCTTGTTTCGCCACCTTTTTCCGGTACTGAACTGGAGAAAGGTGGTTTAACTTTGCCAAAATTCGCGTATGATTATCGTAGTTGATGTATGCTTGAACGGTTTGAACGACAAGGTCATTTGTTGTTCTCAAAAGCCTTTCAAGATAAAACGTTTCGCATTTTAAACTGGCGTGGAAAGTTTCAATGATGGTGTTATCAGCGGGCGTGCCTTTACGGAACATGCTCATGATAACGCCGTTTTCTTTGACCGTTTGCTGGTATTCATGCGAAGTATATACCGATTCTTGATCACTAGGAAGTACACAACCTGGTGGTAGATCTTGTAGCTGGTTTAACGTATCCAATGTGGACGTGGTGTCTCGTTTATCATGAATTGTATACGCAATAATTTCTCGATTAAATACATCCATAATAATTGAAAGATAGAATAGTTTATCCCTAAAAGGTAAGTAGGTCACATCGGTTACGAGCTTTTGAAGTGGGCGCTTCGCTGTGAAATCTCTGTTCAATAAGTTTTTTGCCCATCAAAAAACACCTCCAAAGATTGTATACCCTTGAAAGTGTCTTTTTCTTTTTATGTTATCTCAGATTTTTAGGTCAGTTCGAGAACCCAAGCCTCTTTTTATTTTTTCGATGAAGTGACTAATAAATCATACATGGCATTTACTTGCGCATTGTCTAGTGCTGCAGCTGTTTTTTTGTCATCTTTTGAAATGATGGCAGTAGCTGTTGCCTCATCAAACCATACATAATACATGACTGGCTTTATGTCAAAATCTGCACTGTCCTCTGCTACATCGTAAAAGCGATAATTCGGAATCGTTCTAGGTGGCGCTTCGTTTGACCACGTTAATTCTTTAACGAATTTTTTACCTTCTTTTATTTGTTGCTGGTCCTTCACTGTCATGAATTTAATGTAGTCCTCTTGAATCGTATCATAACGCTCGACGACAACATTGACATTCGTATTTTTCGGTTGCTGCGCGCAGCCACTTATTAATAGAAGAACAAAGGGAAGCAATAAAATGTATTTTTTCATTCGTATCACCACCATTTATTAAATTATACAATTATCATTAACTACGATTAAACAATTGTAAAATTGTACGAATACCACCTAGAAATGGTTTTTCAGGGGGAATGATATGTTCTTTAGGCTCGATTGTGCCAGTGATAATATCACCTTGTATTGGAAGTAGATTGTTTTTAAAGCGAATGCGTAAAGATTTCGCTTTATTTAAATCCATCGAATTCATCACTTGAAAATGAACATGCGGCGCGGTCGTATCGCCAGAGTTTCCACTATACGCTATTAATTCGCCAAGCTGTACGGAATCTCCTTTTTTCACATGAATCGAATTTTGCTGTAAATGAGCGAGCAAACTATACTCACTATGCCCATGCTTCAAAATAATATAGTTACCAAACGTGCTTAGTTCATTACGTTCTCCAGGTGGTTGGTCACTAATGTTATCCTCGATAGCCATTACCTTGCCGGCTGCTGGGGCATAAATTTCTTCATTAAAGGCATAATAATCTTCACACATATTGCCAATATTCTCAAAATAACGCTTATTTTTGACCCGTTTTAAATCAATGGCATAGCGCTGACTAGAGAAAGGATAATGATAATTAATGAGTTCATTCATTCCGCCCTGAGCGACCTGCCATTCACCGCGCACAGGTAGCTCAAACTGCGTTGTAGAAAAGCATTGATCGGCCTCAGGAAATCTCAAATAAGGCTTCATCGTTAAAAAATGAATATAGCCCTTTGAGTCAAAAATGGCACCGATCGCATTGCTGCGTTTTTCATCAAGCCACACCATTTTTTTTAGCGGTGGCAGTGAAATCGTATAATGTAATGTATATGTATCGTGTTGAATTTTTTGTGCAATGGCCGTAAATTGATCAAATGAATAGGTCGCACGATACTCGGGTATCGTCGCATTGTAAATGGCGCGAAAAGCACCGTCATTAATAGATGAAATAAGCTGTTGTGGTTGCATCGTTGTCACTCCTTAAGTGAACATACTATTACCTATTAATACGGTTTAGTGCGATAAAAAGTTTCACGTTCCTTAAAAAAATACAAAAACATCGTATGCAGTGAAAAAATAGAACTGGTATAATCCGACGGTTTCTAATTATAAAAGCTATTCATCAAACAATACACATCCAAGTCTACGTACTGCTTCTGGTATATCTTTCATGTCGATATACGCAAAACCAATAATAATGAAGCGATTTTCGCGAATAAGTGGATATGGATTTAATGAAAAACGCTTTAATGTATACACTTCTACATTATGCTTCGCCGCCTGCTGCTCAATCTCATCATAGCTACGCGCGCTTTTTGCCTCAATTAAAAAATGAAGCCCAGCAGGAACATCTGAAATGATGATTTGGTCGCCGAGCTGCTTCGTTAACTCCGCGACTAAGCAGCTTCGCACTTCTTCAAAATGCTTTGTCATTTTACGGAGATGCTTTTCATACTGACCACTTTCAATAAATTCATTTAATGTATAGAGTACCAATGTATTGACCGCCTGAATTTCAAGTGGAAACATCTCGCGGTAGCTCTCAAGTAATTTCACTGGTAACACCATATAGCTCACGCGAATCCCTGGAAGTAGCGTTTTTGAGAAGGTGCCCATATAAATGACCTTATGATTGTAGTCCATGCTTTGAAGGGATGGCACATGATTCGTCTCATATTTAAATTCACTATCATAATCGTCCTCGATAATATAGCGGTCCTCCTGTCGCGAAGCCCAGTTGAGCAATTCGACACGTCTAGAAATTGGCATAATGGTTCCGGTTGGAAACTGATGCGACGGGGTAGCAATCACGAGCTGGGCATCAAGCTGCTCGAGATGATGGACATCGATACCCGCATCATCGAGTGGAACAAGATGCGCCTGAATATGGTGACGTTTTAATAATTGATAGTAGCGCGCATAGCCTGGGTTTTCTACCGCAAACGATGGATTCTCCGGCAAAATTCGAATAAGGCGCTCCAATAAACCCTGGCTCGTCGCATGGACAATAATTTGTTCCGGCTCACATTTGACACCACGCGTTGCATAAATAAGCTCGGCAATATTTTTTCGTAGCACATAGGGGCCCTGTGTATGTGCCATTTCGCCAAGCTCTTCAATATAGCGATCATACACCTTCGCCTCACAGCTCAACCATTTACGCATCGGGAAAAGTCGTGCGTTACTATTCATATGAGAGAGGGACAGCCAGGTTTTAGGTGGCTCTGGCTGCTCACGTAAATGAGTCGGAAAAGCGGTTGTGCCATTTGGGTTAATATCAAACTGCTCGATTTCTTCAATAAAATAACCGACGCGCTCAATCGTATAAATATAGCCCTCGGCAAGTAATTGCTCATACGCATTTGCAATGGAATTTGTACTAACATCGAGCATCTGAGCGAGCTCACGCTTTGGTGGAAGCTTTGTATTGGCACGTAATTCATTATTTAAAATCAGCTGTTTAATTTGACGATAAATTTCTTGATAAAGGAAGCGGCCTTTTTGTGTTCTGTCTAATTGAATCAACATACTGTTCACCCCTGGTACCTTTTTTTTGAAATCTTGGTGCTTTTTATTGTACCAAAATCCTTCATAATAGGAAAAAAAGAAACAAGGGAGGACTTAACAATGCTTACGACAAACCTTACTGATGAATTAAATGACAAACGCCAAAAATACGTGGTGAAAGGTGTTAGTAACGGCTGTACAGCAATTGCAAAAGAAGCGAAGGGTGCCACAATTATCGATGTAGAGGGCAATGAATGGATCGATTTTGCAGCTGCTATTGGTACGCTTAATGTTGGCCATAGCCATCCTAAGGTAGTATCAGCAGTACAAGCACAAGTAGAAAAGTTTTTACACCCAGGCTTCAACGTAATTATGTACGATTCTTATATGAAGCTTGCTGAAAAACTTGTGGAAATCACACCGGGAACACATGAAAAACAAGTGATTTTATTAAACTCAGGTGCTGAAGCGGTTGAAAATGCTGTGAAAATCGCACGTAAATATACAGGCAAACAAGCAGTAGTCGCATTTACAAATGGCTACCACGGGCGTACAAATTTAACAATGGGTATGACATCAAAAGTGAAGCCGTATAAGCTTGGTTTTGGTCCTTTCGCGCCGGAAATTTATAAAGCACCGTTTCCATACACATATCGCAAACCAGATAGCCTAACAGACGAAGAGTATGTGGATTACATTATTGAGCAATTCCACGATTTCTTCATCTCAACAATCGCACCAGAAATGGTCGCTTGTGTTGTAATGGAGCCTGTACAAGGTGAGGGTGGCTTTATCGTACCGCCGAAGAAATTCGTTCAAGCGGTTGCGAAATTCTGTCAGGATAATGATATTGTGTTCGTAGCAGATGAAATTCAAACAGGCTTCAGCCGTACAGGTACCGTATTTGCGATTGAACAATTTGATGTTGTACCGGATTTAATGACGGTCTCTAAATCAATGGCAGCAGGTCTTCCATTAAGTGGCGTTGTTGGACGTAAAGAAATAATGGAAGTATCAGATGTTGGGGAATTAGGTGGCACATATTCTGGTAGCCCAGTTGCATGTGAAGCGGCATTAGCGGTTATTGATATTGTAGAAGAAGAAAACTTAAATTCAAAAGCAGAAGCAATCGGCCAAAAAATTGAGGCGAAGCTTGAAACATACCGTACGCAATATGACTTCATCGGTGATATTCGTCGTCTTGGCGCAATGGTGGCGGTAGAGCTTGTGAAAGATGGCAAGGTGCCGAATAAAGAAGCGGTAGGACGCATTACAAAGTATGCGAATGAAAATGGCTTATTACTATTATCAGCTGGTATTAAAGGCAATGTTATTCGTTTTTTAACACCACTTGTGATTACAGATCAAGAGCTTGAAAAAGGCTTTGCGATTTTAGATAAAGCATTTGCAGAAGGAGTGTAGGCCATGGGTGTTGTACATGTAAGTAATCCAGCGACGGGTGAAATTATTCATTCACTTCAAACGAGCACAAAAGAGGAAGTAACCGCAAAAGTGGACAAGGCGCAGCTTGCATTTCCTTCATGGAAGGCATTAACTGCGTATGATCGTTCGAAATTATTGATAGCTTGGGCTGCAATGATTCGTGAAAATCGTCAGGAGCTAGGTGAATTAATTACGCTTGAAAACGGTAAGCCACTTGCAGAGGCACTTGGTGAGGTGGATTATGCGGTGAGCTATATTGATTGGTATGCGGAGGAAGCGAAGCGTATTTATGGTCGCACGATTCCGACACATGTACCAAATAAGCGCTTATCTGTGACACGTCAGCCAATCGGTGTTGTTGCGGCGATTACCCCATGGAATTTCCCAGCGGCGATGATGACACGTAAAGCAGCACCAGCACTTGCGGCGGGCTGTACATTTATCGTGAAGCCGGCAGAGGAAACACCCCTTACGACGATTCGTCTGATTGAGCTTGCGCATCGTGCAGGGATTCCTGAGGATGCGGTGCAGTATGTGCTAGCGGATGCGCCAATGGTCGGTGAAATTTTCACATCGCATAAGGCGGTGCGTAAAATTACATTTACAGGCAGTACGGCTGTCGGTAAATTATTATTATCACAGTGCGCGCAAACAGTGAAGCATGCGACGATGGAGCTTGGTGGTCATGCACCGATTATCGTGGCAGAGGATGCAAATATTGCAGTAGCGGTGGAGCAGACGATTATTGCAAAATATCGTAATGCAGGGCAAACTTGTGTGTCGCCAAACCGTCTCATTGTACATGAAAATATCGCAGATGTATTTACAGATGCGCTTGTTGCAAAGGTAAAGGAGCTGAAGGTAGGTAATGGCATGGAAGCGGATGTCAATGTCGGCCCAGTCATTAACCGTAAAGGCTTTGATAAAATCCAGGACCAAATCCAGGATGCCTTATCAAAAGGCGCGGATGCAGCAGTAGGTGGTGGCCATAACGTCGATGAAGAGCAAGGGTTCTACTTCGTTGAGCCAACTGTACTGACGAATGTCTCAGCAGATGCAAAAATTATGACAGAAGAAACATTTGGTCCTGTGATTCCGATTGTGACGTTCAAGGAACTAGATGAGGCGATTGCTATTGCAAATGACTCATTATACGGACTAGCAACATACTTCTTTACAGAAAGCTATAAAACAGGTACGTATTTAAGCGAAAACTTAGATTACGGTATCGTTGGCTGGAATGATGGCATTATTTCAGCCGCACATGCTCCGTTCGGTGGTATGAAGGAATCGGGCATGGGTCGCGAAGGCGGCACAGAGGGAATCGAGCCATATTTAGAAACGAAATATGTGTCGATGTCTTTATAACAACGTTTGCCCCCTAAGCAGCGTGTGTGAAAAAGAGCTATGCGAGTATTCGCGTGGCTCTTTTTGTCGTTAAAAAAACAGCTGAACGCGTCAGCTGCTACGAATCGAAATCAAATTAAGGCATTAATACTTCTGCAAATTGCTGTGTCACGGTTTTATCTGGATTAATGGTAATCAATAAATCACCGCTGCGTGGATGTACAATACTCGTTTGGTATTTATTTGACTGTGCATCTGCATGCCAGCCGATATGATAGATCTCATGTGCATCATCATCGTATGTAAGAGCAATTTTCGCAATATCACATGTTTGTTGGATACGATCAAACGGTAAAATCTGTTCACCTTCTGCTAGCTGGTGGACATAGGATTCAAAACGATTGGCATTATGGTAAAGAAAGACGCTGACATTTTGAACGATTTGTTCGTCCTGATGCTGTTCGATATGATCAAAGTGCATCATACGGAAATCATCCGCATCAAAATGAAGACGCTCACCATTTTTTAAAATAAAATCAAAGGCTGTAATCTGTTTCATGAAATTCCACTCTTTCGTTGTTAGTTGATGCTAACAGCATATCATAAATCGGGAAATTTACTAGAGTCCTCATTTGTTTGGAACGAGAAAAATAAAGCAGTTAGAAAATCGTTATTTGCTCAGGAAGCGTCTTTTAGCTACAACATAATTGAAAATATGTGCCAAACAAGGGCAAATTGCATACGTAAAGAAAGAAGGGTATTAACCATCGTGCATATGCTGTCAATGAAAATTTTTATTTACTATTTTCAGCGCAAATAAGGACTATTTTTAAGAAGCGAAAAAGGCGTATTTTAGCCGCTAGAGCCCGAAAATCAACCCATTTTCGTGAATTTCGGGCTGTTTTTGATTATGTACTGCTCAAAAAAGCGTGTGTGCTGTCATTTATTTAATGAATAAAAAAATGCGACACAAAGATCCAAAACTGAACGGGCGCTGTGTGGAAAATGCCCCTCGGAGCGCCGAAATGAACCCAAAATGTGGCAAAACAGGCTAGAAACAGGCTGTTTTTTAATGAAGTGGTTAACAAAGCATCACAATTATCGCCATATAAATCGTATTTATTTGTGATAATGATTAAACGAAGCAAATGCTTAGTACATCAGTAAGCAAAATGACATACAGTTGGCACATATCTAGAAATATGTCGTAGCCAAAACACGCTTCTTGAGGTGATTGGTGATTTAGATTTAATGATTTGTGATGCCCAAATAAAATTTGTCGTCTTACAATAAATCTTAATGCCTTCAATCAAATAGTGTTTTCAAATGTTATATGGTATTGTGGTTGGAATTGGAAAATAAAGGAGAGCTACATATGTTAAAAAAATCGATGGTTTTCTTAGCGCTAAGCTCTTTATTTGTACTGTCAGCGTGTAGTGATGATGCCACAAATGCTTATGTTGTGAAAGTGAGTGATATTGTGGAATTACATGGTGAAATCGACAATAGGGAACATTTTGAACAATTTTTTGAACATGAACAACAGGGGAAAGACGATACGATTAGAATTGTGCGCTATACGATAGAGGGTAATCCTATTTTATATATTTATCCGTTTGAAAATAACAAAATCCAGGTGACGATTGATAATAAATAGGATAGCTACGGCGAAGCGGAAATTTTAAAAACGACTTCTAAGACAAGTAACGAGAAAAAAGGAACAAAAAATATAATCTATACACTTGATGGTTGCACGTCACCAAACGAGATGGATACGGAAATTCTAACTATTGCGAAACGATGAGGATCATAGGTAGGACATCATTATATGGAAGGTGAGATTAGCGATGAATTTTGCGTATACAATTGATAATTCGATGCCGGATGTAGAAAGATTAAAAGGTATTGTAGCACTTCATTACGAAATTTTTGGTACAGCGGATGAGTTAATTAATAAAATGACAAGCAAGCCTCGTTTAGTCGTTGTTACGGCAATGGAAGGAAATCAAGTGATTGGTTATAAGATGGGCTATGAACTCGATACTTATACATTTTATAGCTGGCTAGGCGGCGTGAGAATAAAGTATCGAAAATATGGTATTGCTTCTAAGCTAATGGAAATCCAGCATCAGTATGTAAGGGAACAGGGCTATCATGTTGTCCAAACGAAAACAATGAATAAATGGCGGAATATGCTAATTTTAAATATTAAAAGTGGATTTGATGTGATGAGCACATATACAGATAAAAATGGGCTACATAAAATAGTGCTTGAAAAAAAGTTGCTGTGATAAGTTGTTTTATTCGAAAAATGTGTATTTAAAGTAAGAATTGTACTGAAATATTGGGGGATTCCTTCTATCATTGATTTGTTAAGGTATAATTTAACATAATCATAATTAGAAAGAGGTCGTCATTAGATGGAAGAAAAGAAATCGGGTAATAAAACGAAAATCGCATTTTATGTGTTTGCAGCTCTAGGTGTAGGTATATGGGTACTTAAATATTTAGATGCGGTATAGCTAAGCGAATTATTAAAATACATAAAGAAAGGATAGCTAAAGGAATTTCTCCGTTTAGCTATCCTTTTTATATCGCTTAATATCAGCTTCTTCGGCTCGCATAAAAGCGCTAGAAACGGATGGTATATTCTTCTTTTAAAATCGAATAGTACGCACTATCTGCAAGTGTGCCACGAATCATTTCACTTTTACGCAGTATTCCCTCTTGTGTCATACCTAAGCGGCGTAATACATTTCCGGACATCGGATTATTGACGTCATGGGCAGCATGGACGCGCTCTAGCTCTAAAATTGTAAATGCTAAATGAAGTAAGGTATTCCCGGCTTCTGTCATATAGCCATTTCCCCAGAAACGGCGATTTAAGGTGAAGCCTAAATCCCCACTCTTATTCCAGTCATCTACCCGAAACTCAATAGCACCAATCATCTTACCAGACTCTTTTAAAACAAGTGCATATTTGCCGATAGGTTCTTTCATAAAATAGTTGCCAATCATTTTTTCTGTTTGTTGCAGCTCCGTATGCGGCTCATACAAAAAGCGTGTCGTTTCTTCGTCTGACGTATAGTCAAACATATCCACTGCATCATGCATCGTAACGGGGCGTAGAAATAAACGCTCACTTTCCATGCAGGCATGCTTTGCCATTAAAAATTGATAATTACTCAAACTATTTCCTCTAACTTTCTTTTCGTATTTTCACTTTCATAGCATAACACAGAATATCCTTTAACTATATATTTAGCCATTTTTAGGTAAAATAAAAAGGCGCACGAAGGCACCTTTTTTTTACTTGTCTAGGCTTGCGACAAATTGGCTTAACATCGCATGTAATGCTTTTGCCTGCTCTGTATCTAAAGAAGACTTTTCAAACACATCTTCACCGATACAGCCAAGTTCCTCTCGTAATGTGAATCCCTCATCTGTAAGTGAAACGAGTAAATTTCGTTCATCCTCTTTTGAGCGCGCGCGTGTTACATAGCCATGTGTTTCTAAGCGTTTTAGCAGTGGTGTAAGTGTCCCCGAATCTAAAAAGAGTTTACTGCCAAGCTCTTTAATCGTCATTGGCTCCTCATGGGATAAGGCGAGCATTGTGATATAACCTGTATACGTTAAATCATATTGCTTCAGGCGAGCAGTATAGTCTTTAATAATTTCCTTTGATGATACATACAATAAAAAACAAAGCTGATTATCTAAACTTGCATTCATCGTAAAACCTCCAGTCCACTCTATTTTAGAAAGAAGCTAATTACTTGTCAAACACAATTAAATTGTGTACAATATAATTGTTCATAACTAAAAGGAGTGTGTAAAGAAATGAAAGAAATTTATTCAACGAAAATGTTAAATGTTGGTGGCCGCAGTGGTGAATCGATTGCTGATGATAAATCATTTAAAGTGAAGATTGCGCCTCCAGGTTCAAACGTAGCAGATGCGACAAATCCAGAGCAATTATTTGCTGCAGGGTATAGTGCCTGCTTCAATAGCGCGCTTGATTTGATTAAGCGCCAAAAAGGGATTAAAGAAAAATCATCAATTACAGCGACTGTACGTTTATTTGAAAAAGCACCATTTGATTTCATTTTAGCAGTGGAAATCGTCGGTCATATCGATGGTCTGCCACGTGAACAAACGCAGGAGCTTTTAGAATTAACGCATACAGTATGCCCTTACTCAAAAGCAACTGCTGGTAATATTGATGTAACAATTAAAGCCGTTTAAATCATATAAAAAACCGCCCTTCTAGTTGCTAGATGGGCGGTTTTTTAATACGAGCCAGCCAATAAAAATGGTCATCAAGCTATTAAAGCCAATAGTGATAACGGGAAGAATTGTTGGAATTACGGTATGCATAACTTCTGGAAGATCAATAGCGCGCTGCCATGACAGGCTGACGATGCATGCCACAATGAGGACCTGTATCGAAATACCGCCAAGACGATAAAAACGATTTTTAACTAATAACGCATTCTCCTTTAATGCCGGAATAGCTGCTTTGTAATAATCCCCATTTAAATCCGCCGCAAATTTTGTATGGCTGTAACCGATACCAATTGCTACGACGGTGATTAATGGTTCATACACTAATCCCCAACTACATAGTAAAACGATGAGTAGTAAGGTGTTGCGAGAGAACTTGAACGGCAAAATGAAGGACAAGAGCACACCGATAATATAAGGTATGTACACGACATGAAGGGTGGATGCTGCCGTCAGCCAGTGTTCAAATACAGTGACCATAAAGAAAAAGGCAACGAGTAAGCCATCTGCATAGCTATATAGATGCAGTGTTGTAGAAAAAGCGCGTACATGATGCCATGAGTACCACATAATCGCACAGGTCACTAAAAAGAGTATGACTAAAACGATGCTTGAAAAGTAAGTTTGCCATTCAACGGTTCGGACAAATTTGACGATGAATAGCATTGCACTCAAGACGATAAAGGCAATAAGCCCAGTGTAGCGCTGTTCTGGACGAGTCGGTGTAATGATCTTTGGCACATTTTTAACGGGTAGAAACAGTAGGAAAAAGAATGCGAGACCAATCCACAAAAAGACAAAGGAAAACTGTTTAGATGTAATGACGGGCACTAAGATGAGTAACCAGCAGCATGCAAGCAGTGCTGACCAGAGCATCTGTGATTTTTTTGAACCTTTTTGAGTTTTCAAAACGGTCGTGTATGTAGGTAATAATACGCTACAACATAGTCCTAGTAAAATGGCCGAGATGTTAAGAAGGGCTGGATATTTTAGTGAAACAACGCCCAGTATGCAACCGACTACCGCACAGGCAATGAGCCACTTAAATAAATGAGCTGTTTGCATTTTTGAAAAGCTATACCAAAAGAAGCCGCCCGTATATTTCGCTGTGTAAAAGACGAGCAGTGGTAGCAGTCCAAATAGTGGCTGTGTCATATGTGCACCAATGATAAGAAAAACAGCGTAAATAATATATACAATGACATTCATAAACGCATAAGCGTAATACATAGAACCCCTCCTTAATGGTATCTACTTACAACATAACATTTTTATGGTAAAAATAGGGTAAAGAATGCAAGGAGGTGATGAGATGCTTGGACAGCCATAGGCGTTGAGATGTGTCTAGAAAAAGATGGTTCTATCGCAACAGCGACATTTAATCGTACAGTCGATGTAGTCGTAGAATTGTGTAAAAAATATGGTTTGAATCAACATGATTTATATCGTCACTACGATGTAACAGCCAAGAATTGTCCGGCACCATTCATTGCACGTCCAAGTGATTGGACACGTTTTAAAAATGAAGTAGCACGTAAATTAAAAGGTGATACCACGAGCGATAAATTTTATACGTATACACCAGATCGCGTCGTCACACTGCGAGAAATCGGTTTGTATGAAGATGTTACATTGAAGAAAACGATTAAACGTTATCCAGAAGGTACGCGACTTACGATTACTTGTATCGAGTACGATGGAAAAACGCCACGCTTGAAAACAGCTAAAGGCTACATCACTGCAAACAAGAAAAATGTAAAAGGCTATCACACATCTATCGGCACAATCAAAGTACTTGTGGACGACTTAAATTATTATGATACAGCACGTTGGACGAATCCAGATGGACAAGTAAATAAAGGTGAAATTTTCACTGTTGTTAAAAAAGTCGGCGATATGTATCTATTAAAAAGCGGTTTTTATATTACAGCATCACCTAATTTTGTTGAAAAATATCTTGATATTATTCAACAAAACAAAGGGAAAAAATTCAACCCTGAAGATGGAATAGAAGTAATAGATGAATCTGATGGTCATACAACTTTATTGTATTTGATCTAATGCTTTTGAACCCTATATATGAATATGATTTAGATGATTAATTTCTAATCAGCTAAAGACCCCATTATCTTCTACATGATAATGGGGTCTTTTATACATATTATTAATTAGTTGAAGTTTTTTTAAAAAAATGAATAACTACACAAATAAATCCTACAATGCTTAAAATCCCAAAAGATTCTGTAAAAGCACTTGATAATTTACTACCTTCTATAAATAATCGTACTATAAATAAAAATATAGAACTAACAAATAATACAGTGATAATCTTGCTTAGAGACATATTTAAGATGATCATAACTAATAAAATTAAAATTGAGCTGATTCCTATAATGTTTATTAGCATTTTATTCCTCCCTCTATAAATGTTGATATATCAATGGCTCACGCCATTTTTGAGTGCTAAAAAATATCTTTTTGACACGCATAAATAACTTAATTTTGTATTAATTGATATTTATGTTAATTCATCGAGACGCTAAGCTAAAGAAGAGACTATTTTTATATGATACACTTTTGGATCTCTGCGTAGCTTATGACGACGAACTCTCCCATATCTCTAAGCGTCTAATTGCGCGTACATTCCTTCGTTCGGTCTGTTCATAAGGCAGAGGCTAGCGATGCTCCCATAGGGACTCATTCATAAAGTGAAAGGTCGAAGGTGATGAATAGTGCTGGCTTCTCCGTGTTATCCTTTTGTTTAGACTTTCAGTCAAATGTAATCAACTAGCTGCTTTGAGAATCGTAAAGTCTGTCATCATCTGATGTTCATCGAACATCACTCCTATATAATTTAGTATACAGTTAATTAAAAAGCTAAAAATGTTAGCCATTTTATAGATGGCTTTTTTATCATTTCTTCGCAGAATCCCCCTCCCTCAAGGAACGTAGTGAGTAGGGAGGGGATGAATGCGAACCCAATTATGCTGCCAGTACTAATTTGTTGAAAAGAACATCTGTTCCTATTATACTATTCGAAAAAAGGAGGTGTCTGTCATGTCATATAAAGCGTATAAATTCCGTATCTACCCAAATAAAGACCAACAAGCGTTCATCCATCAAACCCATGGGCATTGTCGTTTTGTTTACAACCATTTTCTTGAGTTGTGGAATACTTCTTATAAAGAAGAAGGAAAAGGGTTGAATCGTTCCATTATGTCC
>NZ_JBHUOR010000133.1:0-52629 GCF_042686175.1 Kurthia populi
AAAGAGGTCACACCTGTTCCCATGCCGAACACAGAAGTTAAGCTCTTTAGCGCCGATGGTAGTTGGGGGTTTCCCCCTGCGAGAGTAGGACGTTGCTAGGCACACAGAGACGGACAGTATGTTCGTCTTTTTTGTTTTTATACGAATCAATACCACAGTAATAAAAAAAGTTTATTATACCTATAAAAAAATTTATAAAAGTATTGCTATATATTAAGCACCTTGCTATAATATTTTTTGTAAATAATCTTTGGTCCGGTAGTTCAGCTGGTTAGAATGCCTGCCTGTCACGCAGGAGGTCGCGGGTTCGAGTCCCGTCCGGACCGCCATTTTTTATTTATGTAAACACAGCAATGGCGCTGTGTTATTTTTTTTGCCTAGAAATTGAATTCATACACTTTGAACAATTAACTTGAATTCGTTACACTATAGATATGCATTTTTGGAGAGGACGAGAAACATGACGATTGAATGGACTGTACAATCTTTAGAAGAGACACAAGCTCTTGCCATGAAGCTCGCTGATTTATTACAACCACAAGATACGATTACACTAGAAGGCGACTTAGGTGCAGGAAAAACAACGTTTACACAAGCACTTGCTAAAGGTTTAGGAGTAAAACGTATCGTTAATAGCCCGACATTTACGATTATGAAACAATATGAGGGACGCCTTCCACTCAATCATTTAGATGTTTATCGTCTAGCTGATAGTGATGAGGATCTTGGCTGGGATGAAATCTTTTTCGGCGATGCAGTGTCGGTTGTAGAATGGGCGCATTTAATTGAACCAGACCTACCGGCAGAACGACTTGCGATTCGTATTGAACGTGTTGATGCAGACGCAAGACGATTTTTACTAAACCCAACTGGAACACGTTATGAGCAGTTGTGTGAGGAGTTAATGAAATGATTTGGTTAGGTATTGATACAGCAAATACACCGCTTGCCGTAGCGTTAGTGAAAGACGGTCAAGTGCTCGCAAACGAAGTAACAAATATTAAGTTAAATCACTCAGGTGGTGCGATGCTTGCGATTGAGCGCTTATTAACACGTGTGAAGTTAACAGCGCAGGATATTGATGCGGTGGCAGTCAGCGAAGGGCCTGGCTCATACACAGGTATTCGTATTGGCGTAACGATTGCGAAAACATTAGCATGGACACTGAACAAGCCTTTAGTAGGCGTTTCAAGCTTAAAAATGCTAGCAGCAAATGCGGCAATGTATAATGGCATTGTTTGTACGTTAATTGATGCACGCCGTCAAAATGTATACGCGGGTGCTTTTGATGCAGCAAATGGCTTTGAAAATGTTGTTGAGGACCATCACTATAGCATCGCAGACTTAATAGAAAAATTAGATTCACTGAATGCACCTGTATTATTCGTAGGGCATGATGTGGATACTTTCTGGGATGTAATTGTCGAAACATTAGGCGAGCGTGCAGTTCGTGCGCCCTATACAATTGATTTACCAGATGCTGCACAATTGATTTATTTAGCAGAAAAAATGCCTCAATTAACAGGGGATGCGGTGCATAATTTTGTGCCACAATATCGCCGTTTAGCAGAAGCTGAGGCGAATTGGATTAAAGAACAAAAAAATAAGTAGGTGAACAAATGTGGTAACCTATCGTTTAATGACGCTTGCGGATGCAGCAGCTGTTCACCATATTGAAGAAGCTGTATTCCCAGCGCCATGGACATTAGAGTCATTTGAAATGGAAATGACGAAAAATACACAAGCAACCTATGTAGTCGCACTTGAAGACGATGAAATTATCGGTTTTTGCGGTATGTGGATTGTACTTGATGAAAGTCAGATTACAAATGTTGCCGTTATGCCAGCAGGTCGCGGCAAAGGAATTGGGGAGCAATTGATGCGCGAAGCCATGCGCATCGCAAAAGAGCAGGGCTGCGTGGTTATGAGCCTTGAGGTGCGCGTAACAAATGACGTAGCACAAAATCTTTATCGCAAACTAGGATTCCAGGCAGGTGGTATTCGTAAAGGATACTATACAGATAATCAAGAGGATGCTCTTGTCATGTGGGTGAATTTATAATGGAAAAAGATCTTTATATATTAGGTATTGAAAGTAGCTGTGATGAAACGGCCGCGTCTATCGTGAAAAATGGGACTGAAATCATTTCTAACGTCGTGGCATCACAAATTGAAAGTCATAAACGCTTTGGTGGCGTTGTGCCAGAAATTGCATCACGTCATCATGTAGAGAATGTCACAATCGTTCTTGAGGAAGCGTTAAAGCAAGCGAATATGGAGCCTAAGGATTTAGATGCAGTTTGTATTACAGAAGGTCCTGGGCTTGTTGGTGCGCTTTTAATCGGTATTAATGCTGCGAAGGCTTTTGCTTTTGCACATAATTTACCGATTGTCGGCACACATCATATTGCAGGTCATATTTATGCGAATAACTTAATGCAACCAATGGAGTTTCCATTACTTGCATTAGTCGTATCAGGTGGGCATACAGAGCTTGTTTTAATGAAAGAGCATGGCTCATTTGAAGTAATTGGTGAAACACGTGATGATGCAGCAGGTGAAGCATACGATAAAGTAGCGCGCGTGCTAGACATCCCGTATCCTGGTGGTCCACGTATTGACCAAATGGCACATGAAAGTGACGAAGCCATCGAGTTTCCACGTGTATGGTTGGAGCCTAATTCGTATGATTTCAGCTTTAGTGGCTTAAAATCAGCCGTTATTAACTATCAACACAACGCAAAACAACGCGGTGGCGATATTAATCCATACCATATCGCAAAAGGTTTCCAAGATAGTGTTGTAGAAGTGCTATCAACGAAAACATTGCGTGCGGCACGTGAATTTAATGTGAAGCAAGTTATCGCAGCAGGTGGCGTATCAGCCAATAAAGGCTTACGTACGGAACTTGAGAAAATCTTCAATGAAGAGGGCATTCCGTTCTTCGTACCACCACTTAAATTATGTACAGATAATGCCGCAATGATTGCCGCAGCAGGAACAGAAATGTTTAAAGCCGGCAAACGTAGCGGTTGGGATTTAAATGGTCGTCCAGGCATGGAATTACGTTCTTGGAATGATTAAAAAAGGAAAATAAAGTTATGCACATGTGGATAACTTTTTGAAACAGTCTGACAATTTACTTGTTGGGCTGTTTTTTAATGCTATAAATCGCGTTATGACGCGATTTGGATAAATTGCATAAATATGTATAATGAAAAATAGGAATCAACTAGCCTGTGGATAACTAAAAAAGATGCAGAAAAATCCTGCATCTTACATGTTTAATGTAGCCAATTCTAAGAGAAGAAGGGAAGATGTGAAGCCACCTATTAAAAATATTAGTGTCCCGAGTACAGCAACCGGTAGCTTTTTATAGAAATTCTTTAAACTGTAGAACCCTATGACAAGACCAAAAATACTTGCAGAACCCCAATACAAATAGTGTAAAAATGATGGTAAATGAACCGCAAAAAAGCCAAGTTGATAAATGAATACAATGACTAACAACGACATTAACCAATTTTTATTCATAGGACGCCTCCTTTTTTATAAGAGCGAAATTTATATCAGGAGGTTGCCATAAAAAAGAAGAGGCTGGGACATACGTATAAAAACAACCGTTTATATGAGCATAAGAAAAACCGGAATCGTGCTGTAGCGCGGTTCCGGTTTTTCGTTGCGAACGCTAAAAAAGGAAAATGACGTGTTTTGTCCAAGCCCCTCTTTAAAGGATTAAAGTGCTTCAAGCTCTTCGTTTAATTCAAGCCATTCCATTTCAAGCGTATCCTTTTGTTCTTTGGCATCATCTAATGCCGATTGAATGGTCAGCGTTTTTTCATGATCTGAATAGACATCTGGGTCACAAAGCTGCTGCTCATATTCAACAATTTGTGCATCAAACGTTGCCATATCAGCTTCTAACGTCTCGATTTTACGACGAAGGCTGCGTTCTTTTTTCTTGGCTTCTTTATCAATTGATGTGTTTGTCGCTTTTTTCTCTTTTACTGGCGTAGGGTGTTTTGCCTGCTCTTCAGCTGCTTTTTCAAGCGCAATTTCTTCGAGCTCCAGTTTTTTCTCAACATAATAATCATAGTCACCTAAATATTCGAATGTCCCATCATGTGAGAGTTCAACAACTTTTGTGGCGATACGATTAATAAAGTAACGGTCATGTGACACGAAAAGCAGTGTGCCTTGGTAATCGATCAACGCATTTTCAAGTACTTCTTTACTATCTAAATCTAAGTGGTTGGTTGGCTCATCGAGTACGAGGAAGTTATTTTTCTCAAGCATCAATTTGGCAAGTGCTAGACGCGCTTTTTCGCCACCAGACAAGTCACTCACAATTTTTTCAACATCGTCGCCTGAAAATAGGAAACGGCCGAGTACAGAACGTACATCTTTTTCGTTCATTAATGGCCATTCATCCCAAATTTCTTTAATGACCGTACGATTGCTCGTTAATTTTGCAAGCTCTTGATCGTAGTAGCCAATTTGAACATTCGTACCAAAGCGTACTTCACCAGCAAGCTTTGGTTGGTCGCCTACAATCGTTTTCAATAGTGTAGATTTACCGACACCATTTGGGCCGACAAGAGCAATACGGTCTTCGCGGTATTCACGTAGCTGAATATTCTCTGAAATTAATTTGTCATCATAGCCAATTGCGAGGTTATCCACCGATAATACATCATTGCCACTTTGACGCTCGATTTCAAATGTCAGCGTGGCTGACTTTTCATCGCCAAGCGGAGACTCCATCCATTCACGTCGCTCTAACATTTTACGACGGCTTTGCGCCATTTTTGTAGAGGATGCACGAGCAATATTTTTTTCAACAAATTGCTCAAGTTTCGCCTTCTCCGATTGTTCTTTTTCATAGCGTTTAACGTCTAATTCATAGTTTTTCGCTTTTTGGTCTAGATAGTCCGAATAGTTCCCAGAGAATTTTGAGACATGATGACGAGAAACTTCATAGACAATCGACACAACTTGGTCCAAGAAGTAACGGTCATGTGATACGATAAGGATGGCTCCATCGTAGTTCTTCAAATAATTCTCTAGCCAGCTTAGTGTTTCAATATCTAAGTGGTTGGTCGGTTCATCGAGAATAAGGAGCTCAGGCTTGCTAAGTAGTAGCTTCGCTAGGGCAAGTCGTGTACGCTGACCACCGGATAACGAATTAATTGGCTGGTCAAACATTTCTCGAGGGAACTGCATCCCATGAAGAACCCCACGTGTATCGGCTTCGTATTGATAGCCGCCACGTGCTTTGAAGTCATGTTGAAGCTGATCATAATCAGCCATAATTTTGGCATATTGTTCAGCATCGTTATAAATGTCTGGGTCTGCCATACGCTGTTCGAGTGAGCGCATCGTTGTTTCAAGCGCTTTTAGGGGCTCGAATATCGTCATCATTTCATCCCATACACTTAGGTCTGAATCAAGACCCGCATGTTGATCGAGATAGCCAAGATGGATATCTTTTGGCATAATAATATCGCCGGAGTCATACGAAAGTTGCCCTGCGATAATTTTTAATAATGTGGATTTGCCGGCACCATTACGGCCAACAAGTGCGACGCGGTCTCGATGCTGTACTTCGAGCTTCACGCCACTTAAAATTTCATCTGCAATATAAGATTTATATAATTGATTGACTTGTAATACAATCATGAAGTACACCTCAGTTCTCATTTTAGTTTATCGAAATGTGGGCAGTGGTGCAATGTTAAGAAGTTAAAGTTAATCCAGGAGGGGACAACCGCTTTGAAAGAAAATTATAAAATTCCGCAGGCTACGACGAAAAGATTACCTCTCTATTATCGTTTCATTCAAAATTTTTCGGAAGCAGGAATAGAACGCATTTCTTCAAAAGAGTTAAGTGAGGCGATGCAAATAGATTCTGCTACGATTCGACGAGATTTTTCACATTTCGGCGCACTTGGTCGTAAGGGCTATGGCTATGATGTACAAAAATTACTCGTTTTCTTTAGAGATGTATTAGATGATAATGAGCGCATGAATGTCGCTGTTATCGGGATTGGGAATCTGGGGCATGCGCTACTGAAATATAACTTCCAAAAAAATCAGAATATGAAAATCGTTGTTGCCTTCGATACGAACTATCCACTTGATGGGAAATTAGTCAATGGTGTACCCGTTTTTCATCCAGATGTTATGGAAGAAAAATTTGAAGAGTTTCATGCTGAGCTACCGATTTTAACAGTACCAGCACGCTCTGCTCAAATGATGACAGACCGCCTTGTTGCGATGGATGTGAAGGGTGTTCTTAATTTCACGCCTGTGCGCCTACAAGTACCGGATACATTCCGTGTACATACAATCGATTTATCAATTGAATTACAGACGCTGAGCTACTTTATGCGTAATGTAGGAAAATGAGTCAATAGTCTATTGAGAATGCTATAGCTAATTGAGAATGATTGCGTTACAATATAGGCATCTTAATGAGGAGGTGCCTGTAATGGGAGGAGTTAGTTTTGGCAGCATTGTAATCATCGCTGTCGTTGCTCTACTTATTTTTGGTCCGAAGAAGCTGCCTGAGCTTGGAAAAGCGATGGGCTCCACGCTCCGTGAATTCAAGAATGCCACTAAAGGTTTAGTGGATGACGATGATGATAAGACAAAAGAGAAAAATAAAGTTGAACATAAATAGTTAGGGAGTTATTGCAATGGAAGATAATGAACTAACGCTTGAACAGCATATAAATGAACTTCGAAAACGGTTAATTACAGTAACCGTTTTCTTTGTCATCAATGTGATTATAGGCCTCTTTATTGCGAAGCCACTTATTCATTACTTACAGTATAGTGAGCATGCAAAGTCTTTGCAGTTACATGCCTTTAATGTCACGGACCCGCTAAAGATTTTCTTTCAGGCGGATTTTGTCATTGCACTTGTGCTGACGATGCCAGTCATTATGTATCAGTTGTGGGCATATGTAAGTCCGGGGTTGTATGCGCATGAACAAAAGGCGACACTGCGCTATATTCCATATGTGATCGTACTGTTTGTCGTTGGCGTTGCATTTTCCTATCTGATTTTATTTCCGTATATTATGAAATTCATGATGGAATGGTCACAGGATATGAATGTGGAGCAAACGATTGGCATCAATGAATATTTTCAGTTTTTATTTAAGATTACCATTCCGTTTGGCTTTGTATTCCAGCTACCCGTCATTATGCACTTTGTTGCGCGCATTGGACTTGTAACACCGATGTGGATGGCGAGTGTGAGGAAATATGCGTATTTCTCATTACTGGTCATTGCCGCGATTATTGCACCACCGGAAGTGGTATCACATTTAATGATTACGATTCCACTGTGTATTTTATATGAGATTAGTATATGGATTGCGCGACTTGGGTATCGTCAATATTTGCGTTCAGAGCGTAAGCGGTTGACGGAGCTAGGTATGGAAAAAGAATCGATTGATGGCATGTTAAAAGGGTAAACAGAAAAAAGAAGGATTCGCCAATGCGAATCCTTCTTTTTTCTATTGAGTAAATGTTACAAAGGTATTTAACAAAATATGCGCAATCATCGGTGTAATAATGCGACCAGTTTTGGTATATAAAAATGCCATAACGAAGCCAGTAATCGCATAAAGTAAAATATGCACAAAATCAAAATGCATTAGCGCAAAGAATAACGAACTAATCAGTGCTGCTACCCAGAAGCTTGTGCCTTGATAAAGCGAACCGAAGATGACACGACGAAATACGAGCTCCTCTAAAATGGGACCAAAGAGTGCGATGGCCAAAATGGCGATTGGAACAACATCTGTTATACCGAGAAGGGATGTTGTATTTTCAGAGCTGCCGCTAATACCGAGCAATGACTCAATCATGCCACCAATCATTTGGCCAGCAAGCACCATAACAAAACCAATAATTCCCCAAAGAATGGCTTGTGGGAATGGCATTTTTTCTTTAAAGTTGTCAAAAAATTGTTTGTCGCGTGCAATGAAAAGAATCGATACAATCAGTGCTAAAAGCATACTAAAAAACATATACCAGCCCTGCGTATGAAGTGCTAATTTATCGTGCGTCCATGTAGGGTGTTGTCCTTTATAGAAAGTATACAGCGGTTGCAGTAAAACAGCGCCGCTTAGCTGCATGACAATATACGTAATCAGTACATAGAAAGCTGTTTTTTTATTTTTCACAATAGGAATCCTTTCCTTTACAGTAAGTGTTCTTCCTTATTGTAGAGGAAAGAATGTTAAATTCAAAATTTTTATGCGTAATACTTGCAAGTTCAGTTGAAATTCATTAATATAATACTTGTGTTAGCACTCAAGACTAAAGAGTGCTAATAAATTAAGATATCTTATTAGGAGGTTGTTTCATTTGTTAAAACCATTAGGCAAACGTATTATTATTGAGGTCGTAGAAGTAGAAGAAAAATCTGCATTCGGCATCGTATTACCAGACTCTGCAAAGGAGAAACCTCAACAAGGTAAAGTATTAGCTACTGGATCAGGCGTTACTTTCGACGTGAAAGAAGGCGACGATGTTGTGTTCGCAAAATACGCAGGCACAGAAGTTACTTACGGCGATACTGCTTACTTAGTCCTTTCAGAAGAAGACATTTTAGCGGTAATTGAATAATCCTTGCATATCTTACTTTATTAATTTAAAAATTTCAGGAGGTTTTCAAACATGGCAAAAGATATTAAATTCAGCGAAGAAGCACGTAGCTTAATGCTACAAGGTGTTGATAAATTAGCGAATACAGTAAAAGTGACATTAGGTCCAAAAGGTCGTAACGTTGTTTTACAAAAATCATTTGGCACACCACTTATTACAAATGATGGTGTAACAATCGCAAAAGAAATCGAATTAGAAGATCCATATGAAAACATGGGTGCAAAACTTGTATCTGAAGTAGCTTCTAAAACGAATGAAATCGCTGGTGATGGTACAACAACAGCTACTGTACTTGCACAAGCAATGATCACAGAAGGACTTAAAAACGTAACTGCTGGCGCAAATCCTGTTGGCATCCGTAAAGGGATTGACAAAGCTGTTGCCACTGCAGTAACAGAACTACAACAAATTTCTAAAACTGTTGAAACAAAAGAAGCAATTGCACAAGTTGCGGCAATTTCAGCAGCGGATGAAGAAGTAGGCGAATTAATCGCTGAAGCAATGGAACGCGTTGGTAACGAAGGTGTTATTACATTAGAAGAATCTCGCGGCTTCACAACTGAACTTGAAGTTGTAGAAGGGATGCAATTTGACCGTGGTTACTTATCACACTACATGGTGACAGATAACGATAAAATGGAAGCTGTTTTAGACAATCCATACGTATTAATCACAGACAAAAAAATCACAAATATCCAAGAAATCTTACCAGTGCTTGAGCAAGTGGTACAACAAAGTCGTCCACTATTAATCATTGCTGAAGATATCGAAGGCGAAGCTCTTGCAACAATCGTTGTCAATAAATTACGTGGTACATTCAATGTCGTAGCTGTTAAAGCACCTGGCTTTGGTGACCGTCGTAAAGCAATGCTTGAAGATGTAGCGGTATTAACTGGTGGTACAGTGATTACAGAAGATATCGGCTTAGATTTAAAACAAGCAACAATCGATATGCTTGGTAATACTGGCAAAGTCGTTGTGACAAAAGACCATACAACAATTGTTGAAGGTGCTGGCTCACAAACTGAAATTGAAGCGCGCGTTGAAAACATCCGTAAACAACACGATCAATCAACTTCAGAATTCGATAAAGAAAAATTACAAGAACGCCTTGCAAAACTTGCTGGTGGTGTAGCTGTAATTAAAGTCGGAGCTGCAACTGAAACCGAATTAAAAGAACGTAAATTACGTATTGAAGATGCATTAAACTCTACTCGTGCTGCTGTACAAGAAGGTATCGTAGCAGGTGGTGGTGTTGCACTTGTATCAATCTACAATAAAGTAGCAGAACTTGCAGATGCAAACGAAGGCGACGTAGCAACAGGTGTACGCATTGTATTACGTGCATTAGAAGAACCAATCCGTCAAATCGCAAACAATGCTGGTCTTGAAGGTTCAGTTATCGTAGACCGCTTAAAACGTGAAGAAGTAGGAATTGGCTTCAACGCAGCAACTGGCGAATGGGTAAACATGATCGACGCTGGTATCGTTGACCCAACAAAAGTGACACGTTCAGCACTTCAAAATGCTGCATCAGTTGCTTCTCTATTCTTAACAACAGAAGCAGTAGTAGCAGAAATTCCTGAAGCAAGCGCTCCTGCAATGCCTGATATGGGCGGCATGGGCGGTATGATGTAATACCACGTTAGGACTTTATCTACCCTAGCGCTTAGCACACATTAAAAAAAGAGCCTTACGACGCTTTGTCGGAGGCTCTTTTTTGTCTATTTTTTTAAAGCCATAATACGTGCGCATACCTTCTAAGGTCGCGACCATAAAGCGTGTTTTTTTCGATGTATACTCGGCTGTCACATAATATTCATCGACTTTATAAAGGGCGATGTTTTTACGACCGTCTGTATAGCTGACTTGATTGCTACGTGATTTTTTTAGCGTTTTTTCAGTTGTTCTGCCGTCATATAATGCGGCAATGCCCTTTGCAGGAATGCCAGGCAATACGACATCATTTGCTAGGAAATAGTAGGTAGTCTTTTGAGCCGAGTAGCTAAAAAAGCTGTCGTACATATTGATCAGCGCATCGTCATCGCCAGCCAAAATCTCGTCCCAATCTTATACGGATGGTCCGGTAAACGTCCTTTTTCAAATGACTTTACAAACGATGCGTCAAATTTTTTCGCATTGGTCAATTCGTTAAAACTTGTAAGGCTTCATACGATTACTATTAAAAAGATAATATAATTACGCATACGACACCTCATCTCCCTTGAGTATATTATAATGAAAAGAATGCTGGATAAGATAATATGATTTTTGAGGAAGTGGAAAATTGAAGAAATTGAGTGTGGTGTTATTATTCATTTGCTTTGTGGTAACAAGTGGTATCCAAGCAAATGCAGCAAAAGGCGATACGCTTGTTCATGAAGTACATAAAAAATACGGAGAGTTTTTAATATTTGATAATAGTGATGTCAACGATTCGGAGCGCGAGCGTGTTCTAGTTACTTACACAATAAAAGATGATAAATTGACGAAGCCAAAAATTAAAACACATCAGGCAAAATATCAAAAAATGGCAAAAGATAAAAAAACACATAATAAGTTGTGGAAGCAATTCGCGAATATGATACCTAAAAAAAACCGTCAAGAAATTACGCAGTTTCAAGTTTTCACTGATGGCCATGATGAACTACTCGCATATGTATTACCCCTTAATTATTCAATATCAAATTGGGCCTTAGCTGTAGATTATAAGGATAGCATCGCTAATAAAAATATGTATTATTCAACACTTGTTCATGAATACGGCCATATTTTAATGTATAAGCAAAAGCAATGGAATCGCATGTTTTCACCATTTTGTAGTAACTATGTCTCACTCGGTAAATGTTCAAATAAAAATTCTCGTGCTAATCAATTTTATGAGGAATTTTGGGCAGGTGTTTTAGCGAAGGATTGGAAGACAATGCGCATAGATGGTGAAGTAGACTATGAATTTTACGATTTATATGAAGCTGATTTTGTAACGTTTTATGCGATGACAGACCCAGATGAGGATTTTGCGGAAACATTTGAATATTTCTTATTTACAAAAGAGCCTACTAAGACAAAAAAAGGAAAGTATAAAAACTTAGCAGATGCAAAGCTTGGATTTTTCTTTGAAGATCCTCAAATGCTCAAATTACGTGAGAAGATGTTGAAGAATTTATTGAAGCATTATTAAAAAAAGGAATCGCTTTGGCGATTCCTTTTTTAATACGTAAAATTTCTCCTTTTTAATTTGATTTTAAAATAAACTTATAGTAAGGAATCTGAGAAAAACAGTCTTTTATGTAAGGTGAAATAATTTTTGTTTAAAAAATAAACTATTTAGTTTATTTAAACCCCTTATATATCTTTATTTTTAGTAAATTATAACTAAAAAGAAAATAAAATTCAATGTTAAAACTTTTTTATTTCTCTAGACGTCTAATTAGAGGAACAGAAAAAAGCCGAATCCATGTTAGATTCGGCTTTTTTCTCCATTATTTTCCGACAACGGTTCCTTTTTTGTTTTGGATGAACCATCTTTGGTAGTCGCTGTGACGGTGATTGTTGTTTTCCCTTTTGTCAGCTCCTTTTTGTATTACTTATAGTTATCCCTTTTAAACTACCAATTGAAGCCTTCTTACACGTTATGTTTTTTAATGAAAGGGGAACATAACGTATAAAAGGAGTGGAAGCTTATGAAAGCTGTTATGATTGTTAATCCTTCTGCAGGAAAAGAAAAAGCCGTTAGCTATAAAGAACATTTAGAACGGGAACTTTCAAAGAAATATGATGAGGTAGAAGTTCTTGAAACACAGCAAGAAGGGGACGCTACAAAATTTGCGATAGACTGTGCAGCAACGACCGATTTAGTCGTTGCGATGGGCGGCGATGGGACGCTTAGCGAGGTGATTATGGGGATTGCACCGCTTGAAAAGAGACCGACACTTGCTTTTATGCCACTTGGTACGGTAAATGAATTTGCACGTGCACTTGATATGCCACTTGTCCCTGAAGAAGTGATTGATGAGATTTTGACCTACAAGCCGCGCAATATTGATTTAGGCTATATTGAAGATCAGTATTTTACAAATAGTGTTACAATCGGCACAATTCCAAGAGCGATGCATGAAGTGCCATCCGAAGCTAAGACGATGTTTGGCCCGTTTGCATTTGTTATGAAGGGTGTTCAGACATTAGCGAAAAATGAAAATTATCATTTTGATATCACGTACGATGGAAAACATTGGCAAGGAGAAGCGGCAATTGTTATGATTGGGCTAACGAGTTATATTGCAGGGCTTGAGCATTTTTTTCCGAATGCGACACCTGATGATGGTCTTATGCATGTCATGATTATTCCTGAGCTCGGTTTTAGTGAGTTAGTCAAACTTGCACCAGATTTATGGAAAGGAAAAATTATGGAGTCAGAGCATGTAGAAATGCTGACGTGTAAGACATTAACGGTTTCTGCAAAAGAGCCACTCGTAACGAATGTAAACGGAGATGAAGGGCCTAAACTACCAGTAGAAATCACCGTGAAACCACAGTTTCTACCGGTATTAGCGCCACATTAAAAAAACAAAAAAACCGCACATTTCGCGCGGTTTTCTTCTTTTTAATGATTAGTCAAAGTAATTAATTACACCTTTAACAATACCTTGTGCAACGTATTTACGATAGCTATCTTTATTGATTTTTTTCAGCTCACTTGGTGTAGACATATAGCCATATTCAACAAGTGTACCGATGTATGGGTTTTCACGTAATACATGTAAGTTTTGGTAGCGGTAACCTTCATATGGCACTGTTGTTTTCGTTGAAAGCACACTCTTCATGCCGCTATAAACCGCTTTTGTGAATGCTTTTTCTTTACTCTTTGTATAAAGTACTAAGTAGCCTTTATCAGTTTTATTACCAGTTTTACTAGCGTTGTGATGCAGACTAATATAAGCATCTGGTTTTATTTTTTTCGAAATTTTAACACGACCTGGAAGTGATAATGTTTTATCTGTAGAACGTGTCATCACAACTTCAGCACCTTCGTATTCAAGTTGTTTCTTTAATTCTTTAGCGGCTTTTAAGTTCACGCTTTTTTCAGATGTATTGTAATAAAACGCACCGTCATCTGTGCCGCCGTGACCTGCATCGACCACAATAGTGAAGTTATCTAATGGGAATGTTGCACTTTTGATTGCAACTTTACGAAGATATTTTGTTGAAACCCAACCACTTTCACCTTTGTATGTAATTTTAGACCAACTACCTGATACTTTAGTACGTGTAACAACGGTATTATAGTTTAATTTACGGATTGTCGAATATTTCACGCCCGGACCCTTACGCATATTCAATTTGTCTGTGTTTGGTGCAGTAACTTTCATTTTTACACTAGCAGCATTTGCACTTGATGAAGACATCACAGTAAGCGCTGCTGCGGCAATTGTAAACATTGAGATCACTGCAATCCATTTTAAAATAGTTTTTCGCATGATGTTCCTCCCTACTTGTTCTATCATAATCTTTTTGTATCGGAATGGCTCTCGATTTCGTTATCTGTGACAAAATTGTATTATTTGTAATTTTGATGCAATAGATAGTATAGGGAAAAAGACTGAGGACTCTCGTTTGACTAATAGAAGAATGTTTTTTAAAATTTGTAAAGTATGAATCGAACCGTGGATTTGAGGAGTTTTTTTAGTAGGAGGATTTACAATGCCACAACCTGTCAAAAAAAATCATCGGTACATAAGTGGTTTGGATGGATTACGCGCAATTTCAGTATTAGCTGTTATTTTATATCACCTCCATTTCCCATGGATTAATGGGGGATATTTAGGTGTTACCGTATTCTTTGTCTTATCCGGTTATTTGATTACCGATTTATTAATTAATGAGTACCAAAAAACAGGTACGATTGATTTCAAAAGTTTCTGGGTGCGTCGCCTAAGACGATTGTTACCGGCACTTTTCGTCATGCTTATTTTAATTACGGTGTGGATTACGTTATTCCAACGTGATTATCTAGCAGGACTACGCGGAGAAATTGGGGCTGCCTTCGTTTACATTAGTAACTGGTATTACGTTTGGCAGGAGCACTCATACTTCACGAAATTCTCACCGCCATCGCCACTACAGCACATGTGGTCACTTTCGGTAGAAGAACAATTTTATATTATTTGGCCAATTATTATGCTAATTGCATTAAAATTTGCGAAATCGACAGGTAAGCTTGCCTTTCTAGTGATGCTATTATCCGTTGTATCAGCAGAAATGATGGCATTCATGTTTACACCGGGCACAGACCCAAGCCGCGTATACTATGGTACAGATACACGTGCCTTTTCATTATTGATTGGTGCGGCACTAGCGATTGTATGGCCAAGTCGACGTCTGAAACCAAATGTTACAACTGAAATGAAGCGTGCGCTAAACATTACAGGTGTTGTAGCATTTGCGCTCATGATGGTATTTATTATCTTTATGCGTGAAGATGGTACATTCCTTTATTATGGTGGTATGTATTTAGCATCAGCTATCGTTGCGTTGTTGATTGCAGTCATCGTCCACCCAGCAAGCTTTATCGGCGATATTTTAAGTTGGAAGCCGTTATTATGGGTAGGTGTGCGTTCGTACGGTATTTACATTTGGCATTTCCCAATTCTTGTCCTTCTTGGGTTAGGTGTCGATACGGGTGATTTAAGTATGTGGCGCATTTTATTAGCGCTCGTTCTAACGTTAGTGTTATCGGCATTGTCATGGACATTTGTTGAGGACCCGATTCGAAAAGGTGAATGGAAAACATGGCTGAAGCATATGCATCCACGCAATTGGTCATTCAATATTCGCCACTGGAAGGTTCGTACGCGTGTAATGAACGGCTTGCTTGCCGCGTTATTAATCGTCTTTACAGTTGGCTTAATGATTGAACCATCACCAAAAGCGAGTGGTAACAAAGCGCTTGAAATGCATCTGCAAGATCAACAGAAAAATTTAAAAATGACAGCTGAAGAGAAAAAGGCGGCCGAACGTAAGGCGCGAGCCGAGGAGAAAAAAGCGGCGGCAGAAGCGGCAAAACGTCAAAGTGAAAAAGAGAAAAAAGAAGCAGCAAAGTTCAAAAAAGATGTCAATCAAGCAAAAGCGAAGCTAACGAATGTACCAATTACAGCAGTAGGCGATTCAGTTATGCTGAGTGCTGCGACCACGCTTCAAAATAACATGCCGAAAATGACGGTGGACGCAACCGTTGGACGCCAAGTAAAAGAAGCCATTGAAGTACTTGAAACAATGAATAAAAAAGGCAAGCTTGCGAATAATGTTGTACTTGGACTTGGCTCAAATGGAACGTTCACTGAAAAACAATTTGACGAAATCTATCAAATCTTAGGTAAAGACCGTCATATTTACTTAGTAAATGTGCGCGTACCACGTAGCTGGCAAGATAGCGTGAATACAACGCTTGCTAATGCCGACAAGAAATATAGTAATGTGTCGATGATTGACTGGTATGATGAATCTGCTACAAAAACAGATATCTTCTATGATGATAAAATACATCCGAATGTTGAGGGTGGAAAATATTATGCTGGTTTAATCACACTTGAAATTGCAAAGCAGTTTAATAAAAAATAAAAAGAGGCTGGGGCATACGTATAAAAACAACCTCTTCTATGAGCATAAAAAAACCGGAATCGCGCTTTGGCGCGGTTCCGGTTTTTCGTTGCGAACGCTAAAAAAGAACATAACGTGTTTTGTCCCAACCTCTTTTGTGTCGGAAATTAATCGACGTATTCATACAACGATACACTTTCGATGTAATTAACGAAGCGTCGTAGTTCTTTTTCTTGCTCACGTGAAATTTTACCTTCTTCGTACATATGGTGAATTTCACTACGCTGAACCTCCATCACTTGTAGGTGAAGTTCCTCGCGAAGTTCCTCCTCACGAGCAGAATCAATCGTGACGACTTTACGTAATTTTTCATAGGCTTTTTCATATTCGTAAATGACGATAACATATAGCGGACGTTTGCGTGGGTCGACCGTTTTACGTTCCTCTTTTAAGAAATGAAGTGCCTTTAAATAGCACTGACGACGGATATCTTGGCGCATTCGAATGTAGGAATAAAATTGTGTTTTATCCGTATCATTTTTGCGCGTCATAATCCACATGCGAATGACTTGACGCAAGGTAATGAAGAAGCTCATAAACATATTCGTTTCCTGTCGATTCAAGCGATCCTCAATTGTTGATAAAAGATTTGCATACATATCATCATCGAGCTGATTATCATCATGCAGTTCCTCAATATGCTTTCGTTCAATGTTAATGGCGCGCTCGCGTAATTTCGCTAGCTCTTGTTTTTGTTTATCTGATTGTTCCGCATTTGCTTCTAACTGCAGCTGCCTAAACATTTGCTGCAACTCATCTATTAGCTCATAGGTGATGCGTCGATTTTCATCATTAATCGATGTTTGTAGTGATTTAACGGATTTTAAGAGCACTTGCATTTTTGCACGATTAAATGAGTACTGTCCTTCTGCAAGCTCAATTCCCTCATCCTTATCGGTAAGCATCGGAAGAAAAATCGTCGCTGTAAGTAATGTGAATAAAATAACAGCAGACGCTAAAAAGATAATAAGTGAGCGCTCTGGGAAGTTTGCTGTCCCATTTTGAATAAAGTAAGGAAGCGATAAAATCCCGGCCATTGTAACGGCACCGCGCACACCTACAAGGCTACTGATTAAGCTCGTCTTTAATGTTGGACGTACTTGGTCGCGCCCGAAGCGATATTGGAATGTACCAAATGTATAGGACCAGATGAAACGAACACCTAAAATAACAAACCCAATCGCTACGGCATCAAAAATTAAAATCCAGTTATTCGTATGACGATCGGATAAAGAATTCGCCATGGAATCAGGAATGTTTAAGCCAAGTAATAAGAATACGAGACCATTTAAAATAAATAGCACAATCGACCATGTATTTTCTGTGAGCATCTGCTCTTCCGCAAGCATAGGCTCGGCTTTTTCATTAATGAGCGCATGAACAATCCCACCAATTACGACGGCGATAACGCCAGATGCGTGAAATAAATCTTCGGCGATTAAATAAATAATAAACGGTGTGACGAGCTGGAATAACGTATGGAACACCGTATCGCGAATACCTGAGCGACGAAGCCAAAAGCGAATTTGACTAAGTACAATGCTAATCGCCAGTCCGAGTAGTGCCCCTACGATAAAGGTATAAGAAAATTCAACAACGGCTGATTTTAACGAGAAATAGCCTGATACTGCGGCACCAACCGCAAATTTAAAGGCAACTAAGCCCGAAGCATCGTTGATTAATGATTCACCACGAACAACACTTAAAATACGCTCAGGGATTTGCACACGTTTGGCAATCCCGTTCACCGCAACGGGATCGGTTGGTGATAAAATCGCCGCAAGCGCAAAGGCCGCCGCATATGGAATAGATGGAATGAGCCAGTGAATAAACAAACCACCGAGCACAGTCGTAATAATTACGAGCACAATGGCATTACTTAAAATAAAGCCGCGCATATTCCATAGCTCTTCACGCGGGAAATTGCGCCCATCATTATAAAGAAGTGGTGCAACGAATAACAGCAAGAACCATTCGGATTCAAGCTGGATATCAAAGCTTGGGAAGATAATGGCTAAAATAATCCCAAAGCCAATTTGGACAAGTGCCATCGGAAGAAATGGCAAATAATGACCGAGAATATTTGATAGTAATAAAGACAGCATTAATAAAATAACTAAAATAAGTAAGTCCACTGAATTTGACGCTCCTTTCTTAAAATATGTACAATTCATGGAAATGAGTAGAACTGCTAGCGATGCCACTAAATGAACGAGTATACTAAAAGACGAAGAAGTTAAAGGAGGCCGAATAATGGCTCAGTCTACGAAAACTATCGTTGTTGTAGGTGGCGGTATCACTGGATTATCAACGATGCACTACTTAACACGCGAATTACAACATAAAAATATACGTCTTGTATTAGTTGAAAAAGAGGCACAGCTTGGCGGTAAAATGGCGACGCATGAGGAAAACGGCTTTGTCATGGAGCTTGGCGCAGATTCCATTGTGGCACGTCATAAAAGTGTCATGCCTTTAATCGAAGAATTAGGGCTAGAAGATCGCGTCGTTTATAATGGCACAGGCGTCTCTTATATTTATACCCAAAATGAGCTACATGCTATCCCACTTGAGAGCATGTATGGCATCCCGATGAATAAGGAAGCACTACAACAAAGCACCCTTATTTCTGAAGCGGGTAAGCGAGCTGCTCTAAATGATTTAACATTACCAAATGAGCAATTTACAAAGGATTCATCTATTGGCGAATTCCTTGAATATTTCTTTGGTGAAGAGCTCGTGAAAAAGCAGATTGCCCCTGTATTATCGGGTATTTATTCAGGTGATCTGTATTCATTAACATTAGCATCTACAATCCCCTATTTAATCGATTATAAAAACCAGTATGGTAGTATTTTAAAAGGCTATGCGGCGAATAAAGACAAGTTTATCAGTCTATCACATAATAAGTTCTTATCATTTAAAAATGGCTTACGTGAATTGTTTGAGCGCTTTGAAGAGCTGTTAACGACAGTCGAGTTTTTAAAAAATACGGCTGTAACGAAGCTTGAAACAGTGAATGAGAAAACCATCGTTCATTTTGACCATCATGAGGCGATTGAAGCAGACCATGTCGTATTAGCGACACCACATCGCATGGCACAGGAAGCGCTAGGTGATGAACGTTTAACACCTGCCTTTGATGCCTTTAAAACGAGCTCGATTATTACCGTATATTTAGGTTATGAAGTCGGCAATGACGTCCTACCAGCAGAGGGCACTGGTTTTATTGTAGCAAATAGCGACGCCGTAAACTGTGATGCCTGCACATGGACAAGCGCAAAATGGCCAAATACATCAAAAGACGGCAAGCTACTACTGCGTGTCTTTTATAAAAAAACGAATCCGAAATTTGCGGAGTTAATCAAGCTCACAGAAGAAGAGTTAGCACAGCTTGCGATGAAGGATGTTGCGACATCCCTTAATATTGAGGAGCAGCCGTTGACAATTAAAGTATCGAAATGGACACAGCAAATGCCCGTGTATAATTTAGAGCACGCGGCCGCTGTGAAAAATCTAGAGCAACAAATGCAGAGCTATTATCCAACTATTACACTGGCAGGCTGCTCGTATTATGGTGTGGGCATCGGGTTATGCATCGCGAACGGTAAAGAGATTGCGACTCGCATTGCAGCGCAACTTACGACGGTTTAATTCGTTCCAAAACAGGTATTAACAACATAACGAATCGTCGATGAAAGGAAGTAAAATAATGGCGGAGCATACAGCTAAAAAAGGTGGTAATAAATGGTTGACCATTATAGGTGTACTATTATTAATCGCAGGGTTAATTCTCGTATTTAATAAGCCGATTATGGGCTTTATAGTCAACCATATGACGGACTCAACATTGCAAAATAAAGCGGGCAAAAATTACGATGATAGCATCGCAAAGGCAAAGGAATCAGAAGATGTCACATTTGATTTTGAGCAAGTAAAAGACATTAGCCTCGGCGAAGTATTGAAGGCACAAATGGATTCGAAAAAACCTGATTCAATCGGTATGGTGAGTGTGCCAGATGTAAACATGCAGCTACCGATTTTATATGGTATTTCGAATAAGAATTTAGCTATTGGCGCAGGCACAATGAAGGAAGAGATGCCAATGGGGACAGGAAACTATGCACTGGCCGGCCATAATGTGCGTAATGAGCGCTCTTTATTTAGTCCACTAACATTAGCGAAAACAGGTATGAAAGTATATGTGACGGATTATGATAAAGTATATATTTATGAAATCGATAAAATTTATAATGTTGAAGCGTCACAAGTCGAAGTCATTAATGACCATAAAAATAAAAAAGAATTAACACTCGTAACATGTAGCTTTAATGGTACGAAGCGTCAAATTACACATGCGAAGTTTATACGTGCAATGAATATTGACGAGGCACCAAAAGAAGCCTTTAAAGAAGAAAAATAATGACAGAGAAATCATCGTTGTCGGTGGTTTCTTTTTTTTGATTGAATGGAATGCATCATTGCATTGTCTTTCTAATTTTGCATGAAAATCATGAAAAAAAGACAGAGCTATTGACGTTCTTTCATCTAAGATGTATTATTCATATAATATTCTAAAAATTAAATCAATTTCTTATCAAGAGAAGCAGAGGGACTGGCCCGACGAAGCTTCAGCAACCAGCCGAAAGGTCAGGTGCTAATTCCAGAAGGTAATAACCTTAAAAGATAAGAAGGACTATGCATATATCCCTTCTTATTCTAACGAGTAAGAGGGTTTTTTTATTGGGGAGATTGATAAATAGAAGGGAAGTTCATAGATGGGATTGCTGAACGATTTAAAAACGAAAGTATTAACAGCGGACGGTGCGATGGGCACGTTGCTTTATTCATATGGGATTGACTACTGCTATGAGGAATTAAATGTGTCAAAGCCAGAAATTATCGAGGATATTCATAAGCGTTATATCGAATCAGGTGCAGATATTATTCAAACGAATACATATACAGCCAATGCGATTAAATTAGCTCGCTATGGTATCGAGGACCAAGTTGTAGCGATTAACGAAGGTGCAGTTGCGATTGCAAAACGAGCTGCAGCGCCAGGTGGTCAGTATGTACTTGGGACAATCGGTGGCATTCGAGGAATTCGCAAAACGGATGAAACACTAGAAGAAATTTTAGAAGCACTGCATACGCAGGCAACAATTTTAATCGAAGGCGGCGTCGATGGCTTATTACTTGAAACATTTTACGACTTTGAAGAGCTATCAGCATTAGTGAAATTACTACGTGCACACACAGCGCTACCAATCATTGCACAAGTATCGATGCATGAGCCGGGTGTTCTACAAAACGGTGTCTCATTAAATGAAGCACTTCATACACTTGAATCCCTTGGTGCCAATATCGTTGGCGTGAACTGTCGTCTAGGTCCGCATCATACCATCCAAGCGTTTGAAAACGTAGAGCTGCCAGAGACAGCCTTCTTATCAGCCTATCCAAATGCGAGCTTATTAGACGTTGAGGACGGTAAAGTTGTTTATGAATCAGAGGCAGATTATTTCGGCCGCGCAGCAGTACTATTACGTGACGAGGGCGTGCGTCTAATCGGCGGTTGCTGTGGGACGACACCGGCGCATATTGCCGAGGTGAAAAAACGTTTAGCAGATCTTCCACCGATTAAAGCAAAAATTGTCGAAAAGAAAAAGTCATTAATTATTAAAGATGCAGATGAAGCTGCACATGAACCACTGCATGTACAGGCGAAAAAACAGCGTACGATTATCGTCGAGCTTGATACGCCACGTCATTTAGAAACGGATGCGTTCGTTGATGGTGCACGTATTTTACAAGATGCCGGTGCAGATGCGGTGACGATGGCGGATAACTCGCTTGCTTCACCTCGCGTCAGTAATATGGCGATGGGTGCTCGTTTGAAATATGAAAAGAATGTTCGCGCACTGGCACATATTACATGTCGTGACCGTAACCTAATCGGTCTGCAATCGCATTTAATGGGCCTTGATGCGCTAGGAATTACGGACATTTTAGCGGTGACAGGGGACCCAACAAAGGTAGGAGACTTCCCAGGGGCAACGAGTGTGTATGATGTTTCAAGCATCGAGCTACTTGAGCTAATTAAAAAATTAAATGAGGGCATTTCATTCTCAGGAAAGCCGCTTCGTAAAAAGGCGAACTTCTCTGTCGCAGGCGCCTTCAATCCCAATGTACGAAATGTGGCGCGCGCTGTACCACGACTTGAGAAAAAAATCGCAGCCGGTGCAGATTACTTTATTTCACAGCCGGTGTATACGAAGGAAAAAATCATTGAGGTGTACGAGGCAACAAAACATATTGAAGAGCCTATTTTCTTAGGTATCATGCCACTGACAAGTCTACGTAACTCAGAATTTTTACACAATGAAGTACCGGGCATTAAGTTATCCGAAGATGTACTTACGCGTATGCGTGACTGCGAAGAGGATAAACAGCGTGCACGTGCAGAGGGACTTAAGATTGCAAAGGAGTTAATCGACGTCGCCGCACCACTATTTAAAGGAATTTATTTAATTACACCGTTCATGCGCTATGACATGACCGTTGAGTTAATTGATTATATTAAGCAGCTAGATGCACAAACTGAGGGGGAACAAGTAAATGTCGAAACAACGCATTGAGGACCGTATTCAAGATCATATTTTAATTTTAGATGGTGCGATGGGGACAATGCTCCAAAACGCTGATTTAACAGCAGAAGATTTTGGTGGCGAAGAGTTAGATGGCTGTAATGAAAACCTGAATTTAACACGCCCAGATGTTGTACGTGATATCCACCGTGCTTACTTTGAAGCAGGAGCAGACATCGTAACGACCAATACATTTGGTGGGACACCGCTTGTATTAAATGAATATGGTTTAGGCGAGCATGCGTATGAAATTAATAAACGTGCGGTAGAGCTTGCGGTTGAAGCAGCAAATGAGTTTTCAACACCTGAATGGCCACGTTATGTTGCAGGTGGGTTAGGGCCAACGACCAAAACATTATCGGTAACAGGTGGTACGACATTTGATGCACTACAACATGATTTTTATGTGCAAGCAAAGGGATTAATTGATGGTGGTGCGGATGTTTTATTAATGGAAACATCACAGGATATGCTGAATGTAAAAGCAGGAACACTTGGTATTAAACAAGCGTTTGATGAGCTAGGAAAAGAATTACCGGTTATGATTTCAGGAACGATTGAGCCAATGGGTACAACACTTGCGGGTCAAACAATCGATGCATTTTATATTTCAATCGAGCATATTAAACCACTGTCAGTCGGCTTAAACTGCGCGACTGGACCAGAATTTATGACAGACCATATTCGTACACTTGCGGAAGTAGCGACGAGCTATGTTAGCTGTTACCCAAATGCTGGACTTCCGGATGAGGAGGGTCATTACCATGAAACACCTGAGTCATTATCGAAAAAACTAGCGGCTTTTGCAGATAAAGGCTGGCTAAATGTTATTGGTGGTTGCTGTGGGACGACACCTGCGCATATTAGCGCGATTCGCGAGGCAGTAAAAGACAAAGCACCACGTAAGCGTCCAGACCATGATCATCCGCATATGGTATCAGGTATTGAGCCATTAATGTACGATGATTCAATGCGTCCATTATTTGTAGGGGAACGTACAAACGTTATCGGTTCACGTAAATTCAAACGTTTAATCGTAGAAGGTAAGTTTGAAGAAGCGGCAGAAATCGCCCGTGCGCAAGTGAAAAATGGTGCGCATGTACTCGATATTTGCCTAGCCAACCCAGACCGTGATGAGCTAGAAGATATCCGTAACTATATGGAAGAAGTCGTAAAAAAAGTAAAAGTACCATTCGTTATCGACTCGACGGATGAGAAGGTAATCGAAGAAGCACTAAAATATTCACAAGGGAAGGCCATCATCAACTCCATTAACTTAGAGGACGGCGAAGAACGTTTTGATGCCGTACTACCACTTGTGAAAAAATACGGTGCCTCAATCGTTATTGGGACAATCGACGAAAAAGGGATGGCTGTTGACCGCCATCGTAAGCTTGAAATTGCAGAGCGCGAATACGATTTACTTGTGAATAAGTGGGATATCGCACCAGAAGATATTATTTTTGACCCACTTGTTTTCCCAGTTGGTACAGGGGACGAGCAGTATATTGGCTCTGCTGTCGAGACAATCGAAGGAATTCGTTTGATTAAAGAAAAGCTACCACGTGCCTTAACGATTCTAGGGGTATCGAATGTATCATTCGGTTTACCACCAGTAGGTCGTGAAATTTTAAATGCGGTGTACTTATATAACTGTACACAGGCAGGACTTGATTATGCGATTGTCAATACAGAGAAGCTCGAGCGTTATGCGTCGATTCCTGAACAGGAAATCAAGTTAGCGAATGATTTATTATTCAATACGAATGATGAAACACTCGCGGTATTTACCGATTTCTATCGTGATAAAAAGAAAGAAAAAACAGAGGATGATATTCCAAAAACTGTGCCAGAGCGCCTTGAATATTATATTTTAGAAGGTACGAAGGAAGGTTTAATTGATGATTTAGAGGCTGCGCGTGACATGTATGATGCACCACTTGATATTATCAATGGTCCACTGATGAAGGGGATGGCGACCGTTGGGAAGCTATTTAATGAAAATCAACTAATCGTTGCGGAGGTATTACAATCAGCGGGTGTTATGAAGGCTGCTGTTGCGCATTTAGAGCAGTACATGGAGAAAAGCGCAGATGATGTTGGGAAAGGGAAAATGCTTATTGCAACGGTCAAAGGTGATGTACATGATATCGGTAAAAACTTAGTCGACATCATTATGAGCAACAATGGCTACACAGTTGTTGACCTTGGTATCAAAGTGACACCACAAACATTAATTGAAGCGATTCGTAAAGAAAATCCAGACATCGTCGGGTTATCGGGTCTGCTTGTAAAATCGGCCCAACAAATGGTTGTGACAGCACAGGACTTTAAAGAAGCGGGGATTGATACACCAATTATCGTCGGGGGTGCAGCGCTTTCTCGTCGCTTTACCGATACAAAAATTGCCGCCAACTATAATGGCCCGGTCATGTATGCAAAAGATGCGATGCAAGGACTTGAAACGATTAACCGCCTAATGAGTGATGACCGCGAAGATTTACTAACGGAAATTTTTGAGGCACAGGAAAAACGTAAAGTTCAAGATGCAAATCGCGCAGAGCGTCCGGCAGTTGCAGTGAAAACGCGCCCAGCGAAAACCGTACGTACAGATGTGCCAGTCTACAAACCAACCGATTTAGAGCGCCATGTGCTACGTGATTATACACCAGCTTATTTATATCCATATGTGAATATGCGCACATTGATTGGTCATCACCTTGGTTTAAAAGGCTTTAAAGAAGATATGATTAAAGAGGGGGACAAGCGTGCAGTTGAGCTATTTGAATTAGTGCGAGGTTATTTACAGTCCGATTTACTACATCCAAAGGCCATGTATCAATTCTTTAAAGCACAATCAGATGGCGACGATGTCATTATTTATGACAAGGACGGTGTCACAGAAATCGAGCGCTTTACATTCCCGCGTCAAGAAAAAGAACCATTCCTCTGTCTAGCGGATTTCTTAAAATCAAAAGACAGCGGCGAAATGGACTATGTAGGCTTCCTACAAGTAACGGCGGGTAAGGGCATTCGTGAAAAGGCACAGCAATTAAAAGAGCAGGGAAAATTCCTTGAAATGCATGCGCTTCAAGCAACAGCACTTGAACTTGCAGAGGGCTTAGCAGAGCGAGTTCACCAGGAGATGCGTGACCATGCAGGATATCCAGATGGTGTGGATTTCACGATGCGTGACCGCTTTGCGGCGAAGTATCAAGGACAGCGCTTCTCATACGGTTACCCAGCATGTCCAAACTTAGAGGATCAAAAGAAATTATTTGGTCTGATTCACCCAGAGGATATTGGTGTGAATTTAACAGAGGAATTTATGATGGACCCTGAGGCATCAGTTTCTGCGATGATGTTCTCACATCCAGATGCACGTTATTTTAACGTTTAATAGAGAAAAGAGAGGGGCTAAATGGCCTCTCTTTTTTCATACATAAAAGTGAGTGGTTACTAATAGACACTTTCGATTATTTTGTCGTTTAACTAGTGATGAATGTCATATGATAGGTGTGACATCCACCTATGTGACCTCCAACTAATTTATTTTATACTAGAAACAATAAATGAGTTGGAGGCAAAAAAATGACGGATCGCGAAAAAATTAAAGAACTGAAAAAAGCCGTTGCGCCGTTCTCAAAATCAGAGATGGGCACGAGCATTCGCCAATTGATTAATACGCTCGTACCGCTACTTCTATTATGGGGTGCTGGCTACGGCTTATTTCATGTATCACCTATCATTTCAATCGTCTGCGCAGTAATCGCAAGCAGCTTTGTTGTGCGTACATTCATTATTTTTCATGACTGTACACATGGATCATTTTTCAAAAACAGAAAATTAAATGCGGTAGTAGGGAATATCACAGGCGTTATTACGACATTCCCATACGAACAATGGAAACGCGAACATTTAATTCACCACGCATCAAGCTCAAACTTAGATGAGCGTGGTGTCGGTGACATTTGGATGATGACAACAGAGGAATATAATGAAGCATCGAAATGGCAACGTTTTTGCTACCGTTCATACCGTCATCCAATTATCATGTTCGGCGTAGGACCACTTTATTTAATTTTAGTATCAAATCGTATGAATGCAAAAAATGCGAAGAAAAAAGAACGTCTTAACACGTATTACACAACGCTTGCGCTAGTCGTTATGCTTGTTGTAATGAGCCTATTATTTGGCTGGCAAGCAATGTTGATTGTACAAGGGATTTCAATGTACATCGCAGCAGTACTAGGCATCTGGTTATTTTATATTCAACATACCTTTGAAGATTCATATTTCGAGAATGAGCAAGATTGGGATTATGTAAAAGCAGCTGTAGAAGGAAGTTCGTATTATCAATTACCAAAATTACTACAATGGATTTCTGGTAATATCGGGTACCACCATGTACATCATTTAGCACCACGTATTCCAAACTATGAGTTAGAGGAAGCACATGAAAAAACGCCACCACTACAACGTGTCACAACGATTACATTAAAAACAAGCTTCGAATCATTGCGTTATAAACTGTATGATGCATCAAACAAACGCTTCATTACGTTTAAAGAGTATGCGGCATTAAAGAGCGCTTCAAATAGAGGTTTGCTATAATAAGCATATAAAATAGGGCGTAAGGAAGTGAGTCTTACATGATTAAAATCGTGTTAGCAGAGGATCAAGGCATGTTACTTGGTGCCATGCAGGCATTAATCAATATGGAGGATGATATGGAAGTTGTGGCAACAGCACGTAACGGTGTTGAGGCATTAACGGCAATTACAGAGCATCAGCCAGATATCATCATTATGGATATTGAAATGCCCGAAAAAACAGGTCTTGATGTAGCAGAAGAAATTAAAGGACAGGATTATAAGGTTGTTATTTTAACGACTTTTGCACGTCCTGGATATTTCGAACGTGCGAAAAAAGCGGGGGTTCGTGGGTATTTATTAAAAGATAGTCCGATTGAAGAGCTTGTTAATGCGATTCGTGTCATTATGGATGGCCGCCGCATATATGCACCTGAGTTGATCGACATCGTCTATGAAGAAACCGTTGAAAATCCTCTGACAGAGCGTGAGACAGAGGTTCTTGGCCTTGTTGCAGAAGGAAAAACGACAAAGGAAATTGCAAAAGAGCTTTTTCTATCGCCCGGTACGGTACGCAATTATATTTCAACTATTTTAGACAAATTGGAAGTAAGTAATCGTATCGAGGCAATCGTTCGTTATAAAGAAAAAGGCTGGAATAAGTAATAGCCGTTCGGTATTGTGAAATATTAAAATGACCGACTCAAAAGATTAGAATTTCGTTTGAAGCAGAAAAATTGAATATCCTAAATTTAGGGTATATACTCTAATTGTGTATAACATTCTTTTGCCAAGAAGTTCCAAATCCGTTCGCTTATGTACAATTTTCAAGGAGATATGCGGTAATTGGCTCGTTTCTGACCATTTTTAACGCGATTCGTTACTTGCTATTGAATTGTCTCTTTAAAATAGGTAACGTTGAGTACGGTACACAATAATATTATGACAAAAAAGTCGCCTTCCCTACATGGAATAGGGAAGGCGATTTTTATTGTCCGGTAAATTTTTCTGGAATTATTTGCAGTTTCTGATTAAATAAAGTACGGTAACTTAAGAAACCAAGTAGCACGCTTGAAACAGAGGCGGTCGTCAGTAGCATGAATTGTACAAGTAACTGGAACATAACCGCCTGGACCGGGTCCGCACCGGCAATGATTTGGCCACTCATCATACCAGGGAGCTGTACAAGACCAATTGTTTTTTGGCTTTCAATTGTCGGTAGCATACTCGCTTTAATCGATGTAATGAGCTGGCGGTGAATGGCCTGCTTCGGCGTGCCACCGAGTGATAAAATAAGCTCGACTTCCTGTTCGTGTGCCTCGATTTCGGCGGTGAATCGGTTGAGAAATAAAATACTCATAACCATTGAGTTGCCGATTGCCATGCCGCTCAGTGGAATAATATATTGTGCTGTAGCCGGTACAATATGAAATCCTACTAATACGCTCATGACAATGGCTTCAATCACACATAAGCTTAGCGCCAACTTCCACGTAATGCCGTTGATTTGGGCGCCTTTTTTGCGTGCATTCAGCGTTGCCACGGCAATCATGATTGCGACCATTAAGAAGCTAAATACCACATTTTGCTGGTCAAAAATGAGCTGTAATACATATCCAATTGCAAGCAGCTGAACGATGGCACGAATCGTAGCGATGATGACATCTTTACCAAGTTGTAAATTTAATGCTTTCGATAAGACAAGTGGAATACAGACGAATGCGAGTGTAATCGCTAGCGTTGTAAACGTCATAAAAGCTCACCTCGCATAAATTGTTGGACGCGTTCGTTTTGTGAGGTTTCTAGTAAATGAATGCTGCCGCTCTCGATTAATTGGCCACGATGCATTAGCCACATATAATCCCCAATGCGACGAGCCTGCTCTAAATTATGCGTAATCCAGATAATCGTGACACCACGCTGTTTCATCGTTACAATCAATTGCTCAATTTCCGTTACCGAATGCGGGTCAAGCGCAGAGGTGATTTCATCCAGTAACAGTACATCGGTCGGATTTATAAGTGTTCTTGCAATCGATAATTTTTGGCGCTGTCCACCAGAAAGGTCATGCGCTTTTTTATGTATATTTTTAGCATCTAAGCCGACTTGCTGAAGTGCCTGTATCGCCTCGTCTTTGCTTAATGTTTCACCTTGAAGTTGTCGCGGTAAATTTAAATTATCATAGACGCTTCCTTTAATCATTGGTGCATCTTGTAAGGCCATGCCAACACAGCGGCGTAAGGTTAGTGGATTGTATGTTTTTAACTCCTGATCATTATAAAAAATAGTCCCATCTGTAGGCGATAATAACGCGTTACATAATTTTAAAATGGTTGTTTTGCCTGCGCCAGAAGGACCGACGAGTGTGGTAATCTGCCCTTTTGGAAACTGTCCGGAAATCGTATTGATAATCTGTGTATCTTGCATCGTAACAGAAATATTATGAAAAGTAATGGCTGCGGTCATATGCAAAACCTCCTTCTGTAGTAGCGTAACATATCATTATTTAAAAACTATTAAAATCTTGCGATGATAGTGTGAAAAATTCGACTCGAAAAAAATCTACTTTATAATGAAGAAAAAGGAGGTGTACACCGAATGATGAATGAGGGCGTAAGGCCAACCGACGAACAATGGGCAGCCATTGAGACAAATGATAAAACGTATAATGAGTGTTTTTTATATGGGGTGCATTCGACGAAAATTTGTTGTAAGCCAAGTTGTCCATCACGTCTTCCTCACCGGGAAAAGGTGTGCATCTTTCATTCACTTGAAGAGGCGATGGCGCAAGGATTTCGACCATGCAAGCGTTGTCGGCCTGAAAATGTGATATTGCCGAATGACGAATGGGTGGCGCTTATTAATGCATTTTTAGAAACGCATTATATGTATGATGTGACACTTGATAAGCTTGCGGCGTGTTTTCATGGCAGTAAATTTCACTTGAGTCGTATTTATAAAGAAATGACGGGGGAGACGCTTACACAGCATATTACACAGCTACGTTTAACAGAGGCCAAACGTCTACTGAATAATACGACGCTACGTACGCATCCATGAGATTGCCGCACGTGTAGGATTTCATAGTAGTGCCTATTTTGTAGCGGTATTTAAGCAGTACGAGCAACAAACACCAAAGCAATATCAGTTGAAAGCGAGGAATAAACGATGAATTACACTACATTAGCAGTACCGAATGATGTTCTCTATATAGCAGCAACAAATAAAGGCTTATGCTATGTGGGAAATGAAGAGCAGGAACTATTTGATTATGCGGCGAAGCGTAAGGAAGTACTGGTACAAGGTAATGAGGCAATGTCAGTTTATCGTACACAGTTCGCACGTTATTTTTCAGGGAACTTAGAAACCTTTCATCTCACATTAGATGTCACAGGAACGGCGCTTCAACAACAAGTTTGGCAAACACTGATGACGATTCCGTTTGGTGAGGTGTGGACCTATTCAGATGTCGCAGAAAAAATCGGCAAACCAACTGCTGTGCGCGCTGTTGCGAATGCGATTGGACGCAATCCAGTGCTTGTCGTTATTCCTTGTCACCGCGTTATCGGCAAAAATCGAAAGTTAACAGGTTTCCGCAGTGGGCTAGCGATGAAGAAAACATTGCTTCATCTTGAAGGCTTTACAACATATAAAGAATAATAAACATTGAGCTCCTTACATCTAGATGTGAGAAGCTTTTTTTGCGTAACGACTTGTGACAAGTCAGAAGGTTTTTAATTTCACTTGAAAGAGCTATAATAGAGCTACATCCAGAAAACAGGCGAAGATTGTAGATGACGTAAGACGCTTCGTCTGATACGATGTATCATGTTTATACATATGGTTTCGTGGGAGCGGAAACGAATTGCATATAAAAAGGTATTTTGGGGAACGTAATTAAGAAGTGAACCACGTTCTTAACTTAACTTTTAGAAGAAGGGACTAATTATTATGAAATCAATCTATTCAGATGATAGTTTAGCGTTACATACAGACCTTTATCAAATCAACATGGCAGAAACGTATTGGGCAGATGGCATTCACAATCGTAAAGCAATTTTTGAACTTTATTTTAGAAAGCTACCATTTGGGAATGGGTATGCAGTATTTGCCGGCTTAGAGCGTATGCTAGAGTACTTACGCAACTTTAAATTTAGCGAATCGGATTTAGCTTATTTGCAACAAGAGGTTGGCTATAAAGAAGATTTTATTAATTATTTACGCGATATCCGTTTTACAGGGGATATGTATTCAATGCTTGAAGGTGAGTTAGTCTTTGGTAATGAACCAATTGTACGCATTGAGGCACCACTTGTAGAGGCACAATTAATTGAGACAGCATTACTAAATATCGTGAATTACCAAACACTTATCGCAACAAAAGCGAGCCGCATCAAGCATGTGGCGGGTGAAGAAACGGTCATGGAATTTGGTACACGTCGAGCACAGGAAATGGACGCAGCGATTTGGGGTACGCGTGCTGCGATTATTGGTGGTTTTGATTCAACAAGTAATGTACGAGCGGGTAAATTATTCGATTTACCAGTTGCGGGTACACATGCGCATTCACTTGTGCAATCATACCGTAGCGACTATGAGGCATTTCATGCGTATGCACGTCGTCATAAAGATTGTGTCTTTTTAGTCGACACATACGATACATTAAAATCTGGTGTACCGATGGCGATTAAAGTAGCGAAAGAACTTGGCGATAAAATTAACTTTATCGGTGTTCGTTTAGATAGCGGGGATATCGCATTCTTATCAAAAGAAGCGCGTCGTATGCTAGACGAAGCGGGATTCCCAGAAGCGAAAATTGTCGTATCAAATGATTTAGACGAATATACAATGCTGAATTTACGTGCGCAAAATGCACGTGTTGATTTATGGGGAATCGGCACAAAAATTATTACAGCGTATGATCAACCCGCATTAGGTGCTGTTTATAAAATTGTTTCAATTGAAGATGAAAATGGTGTTATGCAAGATACAATCAAAATTTCTGCTAATGCAGAAAAGGTGACAACCCCTGGACATAAAAAGGTATATCGCATCATCGACCGTGAAAATGGCAAAGCAGAGGGCGATTATATTTGTATGCATGATGAGGACCCAAGCTCAGAGGAACGTTTAAAAATGTTCCACCCAGTACACACATTCATTTCAAAATTTGTAACGAACTTTGAAGCGAAAAACTTACACGAAAAAGTGATTGCAAATGGTGAAGTTGTTTACGAATCACCAACTGTGGAAGAGATGAAACAATATGCTTTCGCAAATCTTGACCAGTTATGGGATGAATACAAACGTTCATTAAATCCAGAAGCATACCCAGTGGATTTAAGTCAAAAATGTTGGGATAATAAAATGCGTAATATCGAAGAAGTAAAGGAAATGGTACAACGCACTGTAGATGAAATTGAGGGGGCATAAGCATGACATTGCAACAACAAATCATTGAAGAGCTTCATGTACAACCAACCATTGATGCGGAGCAAGAAATTCGTCGCACCATTGATTTTTTAAAAGACTATGCACATAAATATAGCTTTGTAAAAGGCTTTGTGCTAGGTATTTCAGGCGGACAAGATTCTACGCTTGCTGGTAAATTAGCGCAGCTTGCAGTCGATGAGTTAAATGAAGAAGCAGGCACCGCAACGTATTCATTTTGGGCGGTACGCTTACCATATGGTATTCAAGCAGATGAGAAAGACTGTGAGGATGCACTTGCATTTATTCAACCAACGAAAACGTATACAGTCAATATTAAACCAGCTGTTGATGCGGGCGTTAGTGCGTTAAAAGAAGCGGGTATTGAACTAAGCGATTTTGTTAAGGGGAATGAAAAAGCGCGTGAACGTATGAAAGTACAGTTTGCGATTGCGGCAGTGAATGCGGGCGTTGTCCTTGGTACAGATCATGCAGCAGAGGCGATTACAGGCTTCTATACGAAGTTTGGTGACGGGGCAGCAGATTTAACTCCGCTTTGGCGCTTGAATAAACGCCAAGGCAAGGCGTTACTAAAAGCACTAGATTGTCCAACTCATTTATATGAGAAAAAGCCAACAGCCGACCTAGAAGAAAATCGACCAGGTATTCCCGATGAGGATGCACTAGGTGTGACATATGAGCAAATCGATGATTACTTAGAAGGTAAACAAATCGATGAAGCGGCACAGAAGATTTTAGAAGGTCACTATTTAAAAACACAGCATAAACGTCATCTACCAATTACGGTATATGATGATTTTTGGAAATAATAAGCGAGGGGAAGCTTTGACATACGTGTAAAAATCACCTCTCCTATGAGCATAAAAAAACCGGAATCGCGCGAAAGTGCGGTTCCGGTTTTTCGTTGCAAACGCTAAAAAAGAAACATGACGTGTTGTATCCCAGTCTCCCTTTTTTTATTAGTTGTATTTAAAACGTCAAATTGATTTTTATCTTATTTCACAATTGCTGGCTACAATAAATGATAGAAACAACTTGAAGGGAGTTTTAAAACGTGAACTATCAATTGGGTGGAGCAGTGGTAATAGCAGGATTATTATTAGCAGGTTGTGGAGAAAATACAACTTCAGTAAACAGTGAAAATACAACCATTTCAGAAAATCAAACGACCGCAGCACCAGTAGACAATCGTTTAAAAGAACCAGCAAAGGATGAAAAATGTGCATTCTGTAACATGAAGGTTTATCAAAAAAACAATAAATTAGGTGCTTTTACGGCTCAGGCAATCGATGACAAAGGAAAAAATTTATTTTTTGATGACGCGGGTTGCATGTTGAACTACGAACGAGAACATAACGTAACACTTGAAAAATTTGTGCGAGATTACGATTCAAAAGAGTGGATTCATTTAGAGGATGCAGCTGTTGTAGCAGGCGATATTAAAACACCAATGAATTACGGCTTTGCTTATTTTGCACAGAAGGCGGATGCACAGAAGTTTATCGATAAGCATGAAGGATCAAAACTAGTTGCGGTAGAGGACATAGATGATAAGGCACATGAAAAAATGAAGATGAAAATGAACATGCAAAGTGAACAGATGGACGATTCAACGGAGTCACATGGGCATTAAATGAATGGGGGATACGTCTTTGAGAAGACTGCATTTTTGGATAGCCTTTTTTGCTACGTTGTTTCTCTTTACACTTTCAGCAAGTGCAGATACATTGCAACAACAAATTGATAAAACACCTGTAGGAGGAACGTTAACATTATTTGACCGTGAATATATGGAAACTGCTGTAATTAAAAAGCCCATTACCATAATAGGTGGTGAAGAAACCCTCCTCATGTCTGATAGCGACAAGCCGGTCTTTACAATTAAGAATGCCGAAAACGTCACGTTAAAAGGGCTACACTTTTTACAATCTAATGCAGCAGTTGTCGTGAAAAATTCATCAAAGATTCAATTAGACAAGCTTGAGATGATTCAAATGTTTAGTGGGGTTCAAGTATATGACTCAAAAGACGTGACGATTAAAGGGTTGACGCTAAAAGGAATCGATGGACAGTTCGCTTCAAAAGGTTATGGTCTAGCGGTATTTAAAAGTAGTAACGTAACGCTTGATCATAATAATGTAACGTCTGTGCAAGACGCATATTATTTAGAACATACAAAAGATGTTACGGTGACAAATAATATTGCGACAGATAGCCGTTATGGTCTTCATTTTATGTATGCAGATGGTATCAAGGCGGAACACAATACACTCAAGCGAAATGTAACAGGGATTATGCTGATGCTCGCAAAAAATGCCTCACTTCGCTATAACGATATTAGCTTACAATGGGACTGGAATTCCTCTGGATTTACATTATATAACGCTGAAAATATTGTTGCAGAAAACAATGTTTTTTCAGGGAATCGAACTGGTATTTTGAGCCAAACATTAAAAAATGCGCAAATACAGCATAATATTTTTTCATCCAATCAAACCGCGATTGAATTTACAGCGGCAGATAAAAACAATACGGTAACGAACAATGATTTTGTTGGTAACATTTTAAACATTCGTTCGGATGGTAGTGATAGTAGAATCGACAAAAACTATTATGATGATTACGATGGAAATGATATTGATGACAACGGAGTAGGCGACACAAATTATGTAGCACTACAAAGTTTTGGCCAGTGGATGGTGCGAGAGCCGGCGTATCAATACTTTATTGAATCACCCGCTGTCATTATGTTGAACCAAATGGATAAGCAAACGAATCGTGTCGAAACAAATCAGCTAGTCGATAGTACGCCGATGATGGAACCAACGAATGCGTTTCATAAAGAGTACGCTTTTCATTTATGGTCATTTTTGATTGGTCTTATCATGCTAACTGGTGCAATATTTCTTTGGAGAAAGGGTGTTAAACAATGAAGAAAAAAATATGGCTAGCAGGTGCGATGGCAACCTCATTATTGTTGAGTGCTTGTGGAGATAAATCGTTTGAAGCACGTGATATTAATCCGGCGACAGATATTTGCAAAATTTGTAATATGAGTGTAGCTGCTGAAAAATATGCAGCACAAGTAGCACTCGCAAATGGTGATTACGAGACATTCGATGATATTGGCTGTCTGATGGAATACTATACAAAAACGGATAAAAAACAAATTGGAGAAGCGTTTGTTAAAGATTTTAGCGGAGACACTTGGGTAAATGTAGAAACGGCGATTTATGTATCAGATAAAGAAATTTCTACGCCAATGAGTTACGGTGTGATTGCCTTTAAAACGAAGGAGGAAGCACAGCAATTTATTGATTCGGAAGGTAAAGGGAAAGTCATCTCATTTGAAGAGGTGAAAGCGATGGACTGGAGTGGGCATGCGTAATGGCTTTATTCATTAAACTAGAATGGAAGCAAATGCTACGCAGTCGCTGGATGCAACTTGTAGCAGTGCTCTTTGTCGTTGTCTTTGCAGCAATATCCCTTATTCAGCAAATGGCCTTACCGACGGATGGATTTACACGGCAAACAGCAAGCTTCCTTAATTTATTATTATTTCTATTACCTTTATTTACATTGACGATTGGTAGTATGAGTGTGGCAGGTGATATCGAGTCAGGGTGGTATGCGCTTTTAAAAACATATCCTATGAGTATTTTCGGTTTTTTATGGAGTAAATACGTTGCCATCGTATTATCTTTCTTGCTAATTTTATTACTAGCATTCGGTGTTGTCCTAACGATGTCTGGCATCACGGGACATATGCAGCTACCTGTTGTTTTTATTTTCTTATCGATTTTTATGGTACTTATTTTTTCAGCGCTTGCCGTATTTTGTGGGGTACTTGCGAAAAATCGTTTGCATGCCTTATCTCTTTCACTCGTCATATGGGCTGTGAGCTTACTACTGTTTTCATATATTTTAATGGCTCTTGGCACGATTGTGTCTGGCACCATGCTTAAATGGCTGACTATCGTGATGATTCACTTAAATCCAGCAGAATGGCTACGCTTTGGTTACTTTATGTTCTCTGGTCAAACGACTGTTCTCGGACCTGCTTTTTATGATTTCACGGAATTTTACACATCATTTTTTGGCTATTTCTTATTTATTATGCTAAGTGCATTGTGGGTCATTACACCACTTGGTTTAGCAAATTGGATTTTAAGTAAAAAAGGACGTGACGTATAATGAAGACCATTGTTGAAGGCGAAGCTGTAACAAAAGAATATGCCAATCATCAAGGATTGCATGGCATTAAGTTCTCATTAAATGAGGGGCGAATTATTGCTTTAGCTGGTGGAAATGGGGCCGGGAAGTCGACGTTAATTCGTTTATTAATTGAGGAAGAAGAGCTAGATGCAGGAACGATTGTTTGGGCAGATGGAAAGTCAATTCGGTATATGCCAGACGATATTAATTTTCCATTAGCACTTACAGCACAAGAAATTATTCAACTGCTTGCGACGATGAAACAATTGCCAACATCCCGCTGTCAGGAAGTGCTCGAACGTGTTGGTTTATGGCAGTATCGTAAACAACGTGTACGCCAATATTCGCGTGGGATGCGTCAGCGACTTAATTTAGCACAAAGTCTTTTAGGAGATGAGCAATTACTTATTTTAGATGAACCGACAAATGGCCTAGACCTGCACTGGATTGCAGAGCTAAAGCAAATTTTACGTGAAGAAAAGAAAGCAGGAAAAACGATACTTTTCTCAACACATCTACTATCGTTTGCTGAAGAGCTAGCAGATGATGTGCTGTTACTTCATGATGGCAACGTGCTCATGACAGGAGAACTGCAATCTATTTTACAACAAGAAAAAGTTTCACATTTGGAAGAATTATTTATGCGCAATGTCGGATTTGCCACACATAATTAACACGGAAGAGCTGATGATATGCGGCTCTTTTTTTTATGGCAGGTTGTTTAACAAATACTTTCGACGCAAAAGAAAACGTAGGTACATGGTATAATTGATAATCATTAATACTTGGAGGATGAGGAATGGATACACAAGTAAAGCTACAAGCAATCATTGATAATATTGAGAAAGTAATGATCGGGAAACGTCATATCGCCGAACTAAGCGTCGTGGCGTTACTCGGGCAAGGCCATGTACTACTAGAAGATGTACCAGGTGTCGGTAAAACGATGATGGTACGCTCGCTCGCAAAATCCGTTGGTGCAACATTTAAGCGTATTCAATTTACGCCGGATTTACTACCGTCTGACGTGCTTGGCGTGTCAATTTACAACCCAAAAGACATGGCGTTTGAATTCCGACCAGGACCGATAATGGGGAATATCGTCTTAGCCGATGAAATCAATCGTACGTCACCCAAAACACAGGCAGCGCTACTTGAAGGAATGGAGGAAGCTGCTGTGACGGTTGATGGGGAAACGATTGAAATTCCGAAACCATTTTTTGTGATGGCGACACAAAACCCGATTGAATACGAGGGTACATACCCATTACCAGAAGCACAGCTTGACCGCTTCTTATTAAAGTTAAAAATGGGCTATCCAGATATTTTAGATGAAATTGAAGTGCTACGCCGTGCGGAATCAACAAAACCAATCGAAACATTAACATCGGTTGTGACACTAGAAGAGTTGATTCACTTACAGCAGCAAGTAAAGGAAATTCATGTCGATGATTTAGTAAAACAATATATTGTGACATTAGCGCAAGCAACGCGTGAGCATCCGTATGTTTATTTAGGTGCTAGCCCGCGTGGTTCGATTGCCTTAATGAAAGCTGCACAGGCATATACGTTATTAAAAGGACGTACATTTGTGACACCAGATGATATTCAATATTTAGCGCCATTTGTATTTTCACATCGTCTGATTTTAAAACCTGAGGCGCGCTATGACAATGTGAGCGCAGAAGATATCGTTGGTCGTATCGTCCTTAATACAGCTGTACCAACAAGAAAGTCTGAAGCGCTATGAAAAAGCAATACACACGATTGAGCTCATCCGCATTATTTCGGTTGCTGTTTGTTGTCGTGTTATTAATCGTGTCATTTTGCTTTGCACTACTACAGGGAGGATTTACGAGCTGGTTTATTTTTTACATGCTCGTACCACCTTTTGTGTATTCTATCATGCTTTGGTTTATGCCAATTAGTCAATTTGACGTCAGGCGCTCGACCGATAATACGCGACTAGAACAGCATGATACGTTAGAGATGACCATCACATTAACACGTAAAAATCGATGGCCGTTATTGTACGTCATCGTAGAGGAAGTGCTACCAAAAGGCGTTTTTGATTCGGTTGAGCAACACGAAACACGACGTCTTGTGGCGTTAGGATTTCGCAAGGAAGTGTCGTGGACGTATGCAATTCAGGATGTACCACGCGGTGAGCATCAGCTCGTTGGCGTGTATGTAACGGTGACAGATTTTTTTGGCTGGGTAAAGAAAACGAAGTTTATCGAAGGGAAGCGAACGGTTATTGTGTTCCCTAAAATTCAGCCACTTGTTTATAAAAAAATGCTGCGCTACAAAACACCAGGTAGCGCGAAGGCACTACAAAGTCGCTTGAAGGATACAAATGTCGTTGCCGGTATTCGGGATTATGAAGCGGGTGACCGCATGAGCTGGATTCACTGGAAGAGTTTTGCGAAAACAGGGAAGCTTCAAACGAAGGAATTTGAGCCATATCGTGATGATAGTACATGGATTGTTCTTGATACATTACCGAGCGAATATTTTGAGCCACAGGTTTCCTTTGCTGCATCCATTCTTGCATCGGCTCAAAAACAGCATGAATCACTTAGCTATATGACCGCTAGTACACGTCCTTTTACCGCGCAAAATTTACAGACGAATGAGCAATTACAAAGTTTGCTCGTTCATTTAGCAGGTGTACAAGAAGAAGGATTTGATGCGCAAAAAATGTATTCGTATAACGAGGACTTACGCCAAGCAGCAATTATCCATTTTATTACCTCTTCTTTAACGAATGAATGGGTTGAAGCATTATCCAATACAGCAGCAACACCGAAAAATTGCGTCATTTTTATTATTGTAAATCCAACAGAAGTCCATGCCGCAACGGATGTCGAAAAACGCGCAGCAACAAGAGGAATGCGTATTATCTATGTGCCGGCAAATCGTTTTGCGGCAGCATTTGAAGGAGGGAAGGCTTAATGAGAAAATCACCTACCCTCCACTGGGCAAGTTTACTTATTTTATATACACTCGTTTTTTTAATGTTGTATGAATGGCTTGGTCCAATTAGTGAATTGACGGGAACAGGTCATTTACCACTTATTACAACCTTTGTGATCTTATGCTTTGCGACCAATCTTATTACGATTTGGCCTGCTTGGTGTAACACCGCATTAAAGGTAGGTTTTGTCGCCTTTATCGTCTTTTATATTCATGGCAATTTAACGCCATCTGAAATCCCCGTAATTTTTAATGAATTTATAACGAGTGTGAAGGCACTACTTACATTGCACATCGATAATGTGACCGATAGCGCACGTACATTTATTTTCCTCGTGCTACTATGGATGACGATTTATTTAATCCATCACTGGTTAACTGTACGTTATTCGATCTTTTTATTTTTCTTTATGACGATTTTCTTCCTCGCATCGATTGATACCTTTACAGAATACGATGCGACGTATCCATTAATTCGCGTCATGTGTATTGGCTTCTTTTTAGTTGGGATGCTATTTATTGAAAAAGTATTCGTCAATCATCATATGAAACCAACGCTACTACGCTATATTAAGTTAATGGTGCCGCTACTCTTAATGATTGTTGTTAGTAGTGCCTTTGCATACTTTATGCCAAAAAGTGAACCTGCAGTCGATCTTCCTGCGCCTATTGAAGCAATCAATGATTGGGTAAATAAGCAATTATCGCCAACCGGGAAAATTGGCTACGTAGAGGATGACACACGACTTGGTGGTAGCTTTGAACTGGATGATACACCGGTATTTGATGTGTGGGCGAAGGATGCACAGTATTTACGTGTCGATACAAAGTATGTTTACACAGGCAAGGGTTGGGAACGGAAGAAGGGCGATATTTATGTCCGCTCATTTGATTATGATGATCGTGTGCCATTGTCTATTAAATCTGGTCCATCTGATGATACCGATATAATGAAAATTAATATGCATAAGCAATATCAATTTTTAGCACAGCCATATGGACTGCGAAAAATCGAGTCAAATGATAAGAACACGAATCGATTTTATGTCGAGCTCGATACTGAAAAAATCCGTCCGACTGTGGATGAACAGCGTACAACACTTACAAAATACAGTATGCGCTATAGTCCGCCAACGTATAAATTAAGTGAATTAAATAAAACATCGATGCATGAACTACAAAACTTAGATGAAGATTTTGATAAGTATTTACAGCTGCCAGAATCTTTACCTCGTCGTGTACGTGCATTAGCTCGTGAAATCACAAAAGATGAAACGAGTGTCTATGACAAGACGACCGCGATTGAATCTTATTTTAGTGTCAATGGTTACCGCTATTCACGTAGTGATGTCGATTATCCAGAAGACAATCAAGATTATGTTGACCAGTTTTTATTTGATACGAAGATTGGCTATTGTGATAACTTCTCAACAGCGATGGTAGTGATGCTACGTTCACAAGGGATTCCTGCACGTTGGGTGAAAGGTTTCTCTGAGGGCGATGTTGTCGATACAAACAATAAGACAACGCATTTTGAAGTGACGAATAATAATGCTCACTCATGGGTTGAAGCTTATATGCCAGGTGTTGGTTGGATGCAATTTGAGCCGACAATTGGCTTTAGTGGCTTTAATCAAGTAGAGGATGATACACGTCCAGAGAATGACACACAACCTTCTGCAGATGAGCAAGCACCTGAAGCAGAGGAAGAAGAAAAAGAGCAACAGCAAGAAAAACCAGAGCCGCAACAACAAGAGCCACAAACAGATACTAGCAAAGCAGATGAACAGGGCATTACATGGTGGCCTTGGCTTGTAGGTTTCGTTGTCCTTGTCGTAGCATATGGTTTCTGGCGCACGCGTAAGAAATGGATTCCACAATATATGAAAACACGCTATGCATCAAAATCGACTGTATCGATTGAACAAGCATACAATGACTTATTAAAGGTACTTGCTATGTATGGTTTGAAAAAAGCAGACAGTGAAACACTCCAGCAATTTGCGAAGCGGGTCGATGAAAAACTTGGCGAACATCATATGAAGGCATTTGTTGCCCAATATGAGCGCTATATTTATGATCCAAGTGCGGAAGAAGTGCAGTGGGATAAGTTGAAAGAAAGTTGGCAATATTTAATCAATAAAGTAAGAGGTTGATTTTACACCATTCAAACGGTACACTAAGCTCAAAGAGTTATAATTGAATTACCCTCATATATGTTCGATAATATGGATCGAATGTTTCTACCAAGTTGCCGTAAATGACTTGACTATGAAGGTGAATGCACGAAGTCCCTTACTATAAGGTGTTTTCGTCTATTCATCTATCAGTTGAGAGGACGTGTAGAAAATGTTTATTTTCGCACGTCCTTTTTTTAAAAAGATTGGGTCATCAGTTATACACAAAATACATTGAAGAGGTGGAAATAAGTTGTCAGCTAGTACACAACTAAAAGATCAAGAAAAAATCATCGTTCTTGATTTCGGTAGTCAATACAATCAATTAATCACACGTCGTATTCGTGAATTCGGTGTTTATAGTGAATTACACGCACATACAATTACTGCACAAGAACTAAAAGACTTAAACGCAACAGGTATCATTTTCTCGGGTGGTCCAAACTCAGTTTATGACGACAATGCTTTCAAAATTGATGAAGCAATTTTTGAACTTGGTTTACCTATCTTAGGTATTTGCTACGGCATGCAATTAATGTCTCACACTTTAGGCGGTAAAGTAGAAAAAGCTGCTCACCGTGAATATGGTAAAGCTGAAATCAACGTATTAGAAGAGAATGCATTATTCGCTAATACACCGAAAGAACAAGTTGTATGGATGAGCCATGGTGACTTAGTAACCGAAACACCAGAAGGGTTCACAACAATCGCAACAAGCGCTTCTTGCCCAATCGCTGCGATGGCAAACCCAGAACGCAAATTCTACGCTGTACAATTCCACCCAGAAGTACGTCACTCTGTATACGGTAACGATTTACTTCGTCACTTCGCATTAGACATCTGTGGCTGTAAAGGCGACTGGTCAATGGCGAACTTCATCGAAATCGAAATCGAAAAAATCCGTGCTCAAGTTGGCGACAAACAAGTTCTTTGCGCACTTTCAGGTGGCGTTGACTCATCAGTTGTTGCGGTATTAATCCACAAAGCCATTGGTGACCAATTAACTTGTATGTTCGTAGACCACAACTTAAACCGTAAAGGTGAAGTTGAACAAGTAATGAAAACTTTCACAGAAGACTTCGATATGAACTTAATCAAAATCGATGCACGTGATCGCTTCATGAACAAACTTAAAGGCGTTTCTGACCCAGAACAAAAACGTAAAATTATCGGCAACGAATTTATTTACGTATTTGACGAAGAATCTGCGAAGCTTAAAGATATGGACTTCTTAGCACAAGGTACACTTTATACAGATATCATCGAATCAGGTACAGCAACAGCACAAACAATCAAATCTCACCACAATGTGGGTGGTCTTCCTGAAGACATGAAATTTGAATTAATCGAACCACTTAACACATTATTCAAAGATGAAGTGCGCGCACTTGGTCTTGAATTAGGCCTTCCAGAAGCTGTTGTATGGCGTCAACCATTCCCAGGTCCTGGTTTAGGTATCCGTGTTCTTGGTGAAGTAACAGAAGAAAAATTAGAAATCGTACGTGATGCGGACTTCATCCTACGTGAAGAAATCAAAAAAGCCGGCCTTGACCGCGACATCTGGCAGTACTTCTGCGTATTACCAGACATCCGTTCAGTTGGTGTAATGGGCGATGGCCGTACGTATGACTACGCAATCGGTATCCGCGGCGTAACATCTATCGACGGTATGACATCTGACTGGGCACGTATTCCTTACGACGTACTTGAAAAAATTTCTGTACGTATCGTAAACGAAGTCGACCACGTCAACCGCGTACTGTATGATATTACATCTAAGCCACCAGCTACAATCGAGTGGGAATAAGATAAATGAAAAGACTCTCGCATCATGCGAGGGTCTTTTTTTAATGCTTTAAAACAGTATATAGCTATTTTGAACCCTAATCTTATTTCGAAACTAAATGCCATCGCCTCATTAACTTTTTACGTCTTTTCTTTATAATTATTTATAAATTACTTATAAAAAATTATAAGAGGTGAGTGTGTTGGAAAAGAAATTACCGATTATTGGCGTGTCAGGCAGTGTCATTATTGACCAAGGTGGAATATTTCCAGGATATCGTAGAAGTTATGTAAATGAGGATTATATTCATGCGGTCGTGCAAAACGGGGGTGCGCCGTTTATTTTACCGGTTGTAGAGGATGAAGCGGTCATTGCAAATTATATCGACACGATTGATGCACTGATTTTATCTGGTGGTCATGATGTTAGTCCGCAGTTTTATGATGAGGAGCCAGAGCTTGCGCTTGGTGACATTTATCCAGCACGCGACCGATTTGAATTTACATTAATCGAGCTTGCGAAAAAGAAAGGCATTCCGATTTTAGGTATTTGTCGCGGGGCACAGGTCATTAATGTGTGCCATGGTGGCAGCTTGTGGCAGGATTTAGCGCATCGTGAAAATACGACAATTAAGCATATGCAGGGCCATAATCCAGAGCTTGTGACCCATACGGTGACGATTGAAGAAGGAACGATATTACAAGGAATTTTACAAGAGAAGACGCTACGTGTGAATTCATTTCATCACCAATTAATTAAGCACCCAGCTAGAGAGTTCGTCATTAGCGCAACTGCAGCAGACGGGGCCATTGAGGCAATTGAACATGCGAGCTATCCATTTCTTCTAGGTATTCAGTGGCATCCAGAAATGCTTCATAAAAGTGAGCCGCTAATGAATCGCCTATTCCAACAGCTTATTGACCATGCTAGAGGGGAGGAAGAATCTAAATGAAAACAAACACAAAATTATTACATGACTATCCAGTAATTGATGTATCCACAGGCGCCTCATCCATTCCAAAATACCAAACATCGACGTTTCATCAGCAAAAGCTTTATGACGATTCACAGCAATTCTCGTATACACGCTTTGGTAATCCGACTGTTCATGCACTAGAAGAGGCGCTAGCATCATTTGAAAATGCGCGCTATGCACTCGCTTATTCATCAGGCATGGCAGCGATTTCGAATGTGTTAATGCTTGTAAAGGCTGGTGAGCATATTATTTTACCGACTGAAGTATATGGCGGCACCTGCCAATTTGTAAATGAAGTATTGCCGAATTTTCATATTGAAACAACTTTTGTTGATTTTGCGGATCTTCACGCAGTTGAGGCGGCGATTCAATCCAATACGGCGATGCTGTATGTAGAAACACCATCGAATCCACTGCTGAAAATCAGTGATATCGAAGCAATTGTGGCACTGGCGAAAAAGCATGAGATTTTAACAGCGGCGGATAATACATTCATGACGGCACTTCACCAATCACCACTTGGGTACGGCGTAGATATTGTCGTTGAGAGCATGACGAAATTTATTAATGGTCATAGTGATGTAGTGGCAGGGCTTGCGGCAACGAATGATGAAGTGCTGTACGAGAAATTAAAGCTGTACCAAAAAAACTTTGGAGCTATTTTAGGCGTAGAGGATGCATGGCTCGTATTACGAGGTATGAAAACGATGGGGCTTCGAATGGAGCGTTCGATTGAAAATGCTGAAAAGATTGCGCAGTTTTTAGCACAGCATCCACAGGTGAAGCAGGTTTATTATCCAACATTAGCGCATCATAAAGGACAGGCTATTCACATGAAGCAGGCACAAAATGGCGGGGCTGTTTTATCGTTTGAGCTACATACAAAAGAGGATTTGATTCGTTTTACAGAACGTGTTCAGCTACCGATTTTAGCAGTGAGTCTTGGTGGCGTGGAATCGATTTTATCACACCCTGCCACAATGTCCCATGCGTGCTTACCTGCGCATGAACGTTTAAATCAAGGAATTTGTGATGAACTATTACGTTTATCTTGCGGCATTGAGGATATTGAAGATTTACTCGAAGACTTAGCCCAGGCATTACAATAGAGGTGAACAGATGAATCCGGAGTTAAAAAAATATATTCCTTTATTAGAGTTTTTATCCCATGTACTCGGGCCACGTTCAGAAATTGTACTACAGGATATCGGTAGTGGCCTCACGTCATCGGTTGTGTATATTAAAAATAATTTATCGGGTCGTGAAATCGGGGCCCCAGCGACAGATTTTTTAATTAAAATCTTACGTGAAAAAGGGTATGAGCAGCAGGATTTCATTACAAATTATCAGACGATGACAGCTAGTGGTTTAACACTAGAGTCATCTAGTTTCTTTATTAAAGATGAATTAGGTGAGTTGATCGGGATGATTTGCATTAATCGTGATAACGCACAGCTCCAAACACTTGAGCAGCTTTTGACTGAGGGACTTGCGATGATTCAGCGAGAAAAAGTGGATAAGCGACCACCTCAGGAAATTACCGAAAATTTTTATTTGAATGCAGATCATGTGGTAGAAGATACAATTCAACAATTGACGAATGGGCGCAATTTACAGAATGAGCCGTTATTGAAACGTGAAAAAATCAAAATAGTTGAGGTATTACATGATAGAGGCTTTTTTGAATTAAAAGATGCAATTGTCAAAGTTGCACAAGCATTTCAAATGTCGGAGGTTAGTATTTATAAATACATTCAGGAAATAAAAAAAACGCATTGACACCTAGTACTAAGACCGATACACTTAATTTATCTACGAAGGGTGTACGCATTTGTGTATAGCATCTTCGTAATAAACGGAAATGTACGACCAATTAGATTCTAAACAGTTGTGAGGGAAAAGGCATGCGAAATGATACAATCAATAAAATCATGTTCGATAAAATTGAATTTGTCATGACACGTATTTCAGGCGAAGTTGAACGAGCAATGCGTGTACAAGAAGATATTACTTCTAAGCCACCTACAACAACTGAATGGAAATAGTCTAATTGAAGTGAATCTAGCGCAGCATTTATCGCTAATTGCACGGTTCTTTGTCATAGACAAAATCTGTCCCATTTAGGATTGTATGCACCGCGTTTGTTCAGGCAAAAAGCCATCCATTCAAATTCAATCGATTATTTCTACAATCCACTCTTATTTAGCAATGAAAATATGAGTGGATTTTTTATGTTCTCCAGTTGGTTTAGAAGGCCAAAAAACATCATTTCATTGGCGAAAGTGAAATGAATGAGGGGGAATCAGCATGGTAACATACATACCATCAAAATTTAACGCATTAACAAAAACAGAGGACGGCGGGTTAGTTGTTTATAACAGCTATACAGGCGCTATTGTGAACTTCGAAGCAGGCGAACGCGAGGAAGTCATGACAGCACTGAAACGCCAAGGCTCGACAGCACTTGATACAGAAGTAAAGCAAGCGCTATTTGAGAGTGGCTTTATCGTCAAGGATACGGTAAATGAAATGCAACGTGCCGATTTATTACACCAATCGATGCACCGTACCGATATGTTGCACTTAATTTTAATGACAACGGAGCAATGTAATTTCCGCTGCCGCTACTGTTATGAGTCTTTTGCAAAAGGGCGTATGACAGATGAAACAAAAGCAGGCGTTAAAGCATTAGTAGCTGAGCGTGCAGGAACATTGAATGATTTACACATTAGCTGGTTTGGTGGTGAGCCATTGCTTGAGCTTGGTATCATCGAAGAGCTTTCTAAAGAATATATGACGATTGCGGCGGATAATAATATTAATTATTCCGCAGATGTCGTAACGAATGGTTACTTCTTAAATCGTGAAACATTTGAAAAGCTATTATCATGGAATGTCTCTCAATATATGGTGACAATCGATGGTGTGCAAGCAGTCCATGATGCACGTCGTCATATGATTGGGGGCCAAGGCTCATTTGAGCGAATTGTAGATAACTTAAAAACATTACGTGATGTTGAAGGTGACTTCAATATGACAATCCGCATCAACTTTGACGAAGACAATTTACGTGAAACAGAACATTTAATTGACTTCTTAAAAGAACATTTTGCAGAGGATAAACGTTTTGGTGTATTCTTCCGTCCAGTAGGGCGCTGGGGTGGTCCAAACGATGAGGAAATTCCAACATGCACACATATTACAGCGAATAAAAAAATCTGGGAATTTACAGAAACAGCAATCGATAAAGGGCTTGCGATGAGTAATATGGTTGAAGGTGCACTGAATCCAACTGCTGCTGTATGCTACGCTGCAAAGCCTAATGCAATGGTAATCGGCTCAGACGGTCAACTTTATAAATGTACGACAGTGCTTGACGAAGAAGTGAATAAAGTTGGGCATATTAATGCAGATGGTACGATGGATTTAGATTACGATAAAATCGCTTCATGGTTATTGTCAGGAGAAGAAACAGATACGGTTTGTCAGTCGTGCTTCTTCCGCCCAGCTTGTCAGGGCAATCACTGCCCATGGTACCGTGTTGTATCCGGAGAACGTCCATGTCCTTCAGAGAAGAAGAATATTAAAAAAGTATTGAATCTTGTATGGAAAAACAGCTTACAAGAAGTGTAATCTAATGATTCTTTGAAGGGAGGTGACAATATGCGTGTATTACGACCAGCAACTACACCCGTGAAGAAAGTAAACTCGGGTCGCATCATGAAGACTGTACCAGGTAACTTAAACTAATATAAAAATGAGCCACGCATGATTGTGTGGCTCATTTTTTATTGGATGACACGTAGTAATCCTTCTGCTAGTTTTTCACCACCATGAAATCGTTCATAGTTTGAAAGTGCCTCCAGTTGCGTATCACTTATTTTTTCACCATACATAATAAGCGGGATTCCTGGTGGATATGGCGTCACCATTTCAGCGCTAATGCGTCCACTCGCTTCTTTTATTGAGATAAATTCAGTTGAGGCGTTACGTAGCTCTGCATAACTCATTGCGAGCATTGTCGTGTGAGAAGGAACACTTTGTATAGTAGGCAGTTTTTCTTTTGCTAAATTTTTTAAGGCAACAGCTATATTTTGAAGTATTTCCGTATAATCCGTAACAGCGAGAGGTAAAACAAATAGCACATTATAAGGATCTGCAAGTTCTGGATAAATACCAACCGATTCAAGAGCGGCTTGGAGCGTATAGCCACTTACTTGCTGTGTTGATTGAATGGTTACCTTTAAAGGATCTACATAATAGTTGTCAGGAGCTTCTACTACTCGAATCATTTCAAGTGAATTGAGTGCTTTCTTGAATCGATTTATCGATTGTATTAATGGAGTTTCTTCTATATAAGTGGCTAAATAAAACCGAGCAAGATCAAGAGACCCCATAATCGGATAAGAAGGGCTACTAGACTGCAACATTTGAAGATAATGTTCAATGCGTGCACAATCTATGCGCTGGCTTCCAATATGTAAGTAAGAGCCCATTGTCATGGCAGGCAAGGTTTTATGAGCAGATTGGATAACTATATCAGCACCAAAGTGAAGAGAACTCTTTGGAAAGCTATCTAATGTAAAATGAGCTCCGTGCGCCTCATCTACTAAAACAATTGCCCCGTAATCATGTGCGGTATCAATGAGCTCCCTAATATTTTGCTGAGCGAGTCCATAATAATTTGGATAGGTTAAAATCAACGCTTTTACTTCCTTGAATTGTTTGAACGCTTGCTTGACACAATTAGTTGTTAAACTTGTTGCAAGCTGCCAGTCGCTGTTATAGGAAGGCGCGAGAAAAATAGGGTGTGCGCCAGCTAACTCAAGACCATTTAAAATCGATTTATGACAGTTGCGCTGGACAAGTACAAAATCTCCAGCTTGAAGTGTTGCTAAAATCATCGTTAAATTTCCTACAGTCGAGCCATTTACTAGAAAATAACTTCTTTGAGATTGATAGTGATCTTGCAATAATTGCTGTGCTTCTAAAATGGCCTCCTCTGGTGCATGCAAATCATCCATTCCAGTAATCTCTGTTGCATCGATTTGTAAAAGAGATTGATAGTAGGTACGCGCCCATGTAGGAAATACCGTACCATTTTTATGCCCTGGTACATGAAACGTTGTTTTACTTGATGCATAGTTTTTTAGCTTATCAAAAAGCGGTGTTCGTTGTTGATTCATTGAAAAGCTCCTCTCGTAATTTCTTTATTATAGAAGAAAGCGTCATGTAATAAGCTCATTTTAAGTAATTTTAAGGCCTTTTACTTATAAAACATAAGGTGCTAAAAAAAATAAAAGAATGAACCATACATTTAGCTTAAAAACGAAAATGTTATTTACAAATTAAGTTAAAAATAATTCCTTTTTTATACTTAAAAAGTAAAAAAAGTTAAAGAAAACACCCAGAATTTAAAAAAATACAAGAAATTTATTATTTTTCATTTTTTTTTATTCTTTTTATAAAAACCATATAAACCCTTTTTTTATCGAATAACATTAAAAAATGAATAAAAAACGACTTAAATAATCTGAATTGTCTTTATAAATTACTGCAATTTGTAATAAAAGGCATGTCCTTTAATATTTTTGTAATATTTCCGACTTCTATGTCAAAATTCAGCATGGTAATCTTATCTCAGCTTAAAACAAGCGAGCGCAAAACGAAGCGCAGGAAAATATAAGCGTGCAAGACGAGACGTGAAAGTGACAAAACTTAAAAAAAGGTGGAAAATTATTTAATATGAAATCAATCAAAGCTTTAGTAGCCGGAACAACATTAGCCGTAGGATTAGCAGCATTTGCAGGAGCTTCAAATGCGAGCGCACAAACAGCATATACAGTTCAGTCAGGAGACACTTTAGCAAAGATTTCTCAAAAATATGTTGGTGACTTCTCTCTAGTAAACAGTATTGCTTCAGCAAATGGAATTGCAAACCCTAATATGATCTATGTAGGTGAACGTTTAACAATTCCTTCAAAAGGACAAGCTGTAACAAAGACTTCTCAAGCCACAACAACTTACAGTGCACCTAAAACACAAACAACTTACAAAGCACAATCAACGTATAAAAAACCAGCATACAACACGCAAAAATCATACAGCACAAACACGGCTGCTAAGAAATCTTATACACAAAAAGCAACTTACAAAAAACCAGCTACTCAATCATACAAACGTACAACTTCAGCATCAGCAGGTTCTAACTCAGCTAAAGAGTGGATCGCAAACAAAGAATCAAGTGGTTCATACTCAGCACGTAGCGCAACTGGTAAATACATCGGTCGCTACCAATTAGATAAATCATACTTAAATGGTGATTACTCTGCAGCTAACCAAGAACGCGTTGCAAACAACTATGTTAAACAACGTTACGGTTCATGGGAAGCAGCTAAATCTTTCTGGGTTAAAAACGGTTGGTACTAGGAAGTAGTCTAGTCGAATAAATTAGAGAATCGTGCTATTGCGCGGTTCTTTTTTTATGCCGTTTACCGCTATTTTTCAAAGGGTATTAAATAGATAAATGTCTAGAATAAAGGGTGAAGCATGCATGGAATTTCAAATGAATTATTTTGTTACAAGTGACCAAGCAACACTTTCCTATTTTGATATCGGAGAAGGACAGCCTATCGTATTAATTGCGGGTTACGGCGGAAATGCAAAATCATGGTTTAATCAAGTAGAAGCGCTACTTGCATATGGCGGCTTTCGTGTAATTGGCTTTGACCGTCGAAACCACGGTGCCTCACAAAATGTTACGTATGGTCAGCATATTGCGCGTCATGGTGAAGATTTACACGATTTGATTGAACTACTGAAGTTAGAAAAACCTATCTTAATTGGCCACTCACAGGGGATGTCAGCAATTTACGCTTACATTATGCTACATGGTAGTGAAAATGTACGAGCGATTATGTCTATAGACCAAACACCGAAAATGATTAATGATAAGTCGTGGAAATATGGTATGTATGATGTCACATACGATAATTTCGATGAGACGCTAGCGCGCGATTTACCAGAAGCTACATTCAAAGAGATTGATATCGTGCTTCGGGAGAAAATTGCCCATTATAAAAAGCAAGACCATCAGTTTGATTATATTGTAACGAAGCCACTATTATTTAATCACTTCTTTGAAAATTGGTTGGATGTATTACCTCAAATAACAGTGCCGATTTTATTTGTTGGTTGTGAACATAGCGCGTATTGGTCACATCAACATGCACAGGAATGCGCTAAGCGTGTTAAAACAGGCCATTCCTATATATTTGAAACATCTGGTCATTTACCTCAGTTAGAAGAACCTGTGGAGTTTAATAAAATGCTCCTCGCATTCGTTGACCAATATGTAGGTGCATAAAAAGAAGAGGCTGGGACATAAGTAGAAATTCCAGTCTTTAATAGAGAAGGTGATGTCGAATTTGACATCACCTTCTCTATTTTTATGCGCAAATTGGGAATTACC
>NZ_JBHUOR010000134.1:0-53564 GCF_042686175.1 Kurthia populi
TGCCGAACACAGAAGTTAAGCTCTTTAGCGCCGATGGTAGTTGGGGGTTTCCCCCTGCGAGAGTAGGACGTTGCTAGGCACACCGAAGTACTGACAGAAGTCAGTACTTTTTTTATGCTTTAAAATGGCATATGAAGTGAATTTTCATGCTAAGTTACTTACAATAGAAGTAAGAGAGTAGGTGCAGAATATGAAAAAAACGACTTTTGTAAAATTAGTTGCTGCAACGACTGTAGCTACGATTACTTTATTAACAAAACCTAAAAAAGCAAAATAGTATTTATTGATTGAAAGAGGTAAGAGTTCAATGGGAAAAACAGTGTTTATTACATTTGAAGGTCCAGAAGGTGCAGGTAAGACAACTGTGTTAAAAAAAATTGAGGAACGTCTAGCTGAGCGTGGTGTAGATGTTGTTGCAACACGTGAACCAGGTGGTAGTGTGATTGCCGAAAAAATTCGTCATATTATTTTAGATAAAAATCATACTGAAATGGATCCTCGTACAGAAGCTTTATTATATGCGGCTGCACGTAGTCAACATTTTGCAGAAACTGTAGAACCAGCACTAAAAGAGGGTAAAGTAGTATTGTGTGACCGCTTTATTGACTCTTCATTAACGTACCAAGGTGTTGGTCGTAATTTAGGAATCGATGCAGTGAAAGCGATTAATGAATTTGCAATTGGCGACAGAATGCCGGATGTGACGGTGTTATTTGATTTAGAACCAGAAGTAGGTTTAGCACGTATCAATGCGAATGCGGGTCGTGAAGTGAATCGTTTGGATAAAGAAGATTTAGCTTTTCACCAATCTGTACATGAGGCGTATTTACATTTAGCAGAACGTTTCCCAGAGCGCATTCAAGTAATTGATGCGAGCAAATCTTTAGAAGAAGTAGTAGAATCAGCATGGCAATGTATTGCACCACTTGTTTAGCCATGATGAAAAATTTGACTTTATGATATAATAGTTGAAAAGAATCAGGAGTGAATGCCGATGAAATTAGTAGTTGCAGTAGTACAAGATCAGGATAGTAACCGTCTTTCAAATGCTTTAACGAAAAATAATTTTCGAGCAACGAAATTAGCCAGTACAGGTGGTTTCTTAAAATCAGGAAATACCACTTTCTTAATTGGTACGGAGGATTCACTCGTTCCTAAAGCGCTAGATGTCATTCGTGACAACTGCCGTTCACGTGAACAAATGGTAGCGCCAATTTCACCTATGGGAGGCAATGCGGACTCATATATTCCTTATCCTGTAGAAGTAGAAGTAGGCGGCGCAACGGTATTTGTATTACCAATTGAACAATTCCATCATTTCTAGAGTGGAGGCGACCGTATAAATGAAAATTAACCAAGACATACACGTTGGGAGAAACCAGGCACAGACTCGACAAGTGCAGCAACAGGCGACGAATAATTTTGGTAGTCTTGTTGTAAAACAGGGCCAAAAAATGCAGACGGAACAGCTAACACGTTTGTTAGGTGATATTTCGACTGCGGGTGAACGTATTACGAAGTCGCGTAATTTACGTGATCTTGCAAAATTTAAAATGTTGATTAAACGCTTTTTGAAAGAGTCTGTATCGTTTGGTATGGAGTTGAAACAGTCTCATACGTGGAATCGTTTTGGTGAGGGCCGTCGTTTAAAGATTGTTGATACAATTGATGAAAAGCTAATTGAATTAACGGAAGATATTTTGAATGAGGAAAAGGACTCTGTAGATCTTCTAGCGAAAATCGGAGAGATTAAAGGGTTACTCATTAATCTGTACACATAACGGAGCTGTGGCATTAGGGAAAACATCTGATGATGAACATTCGTGCTTAGGCATGAAGCGCATCGGTTGTACTTGTGTCACAGCTTCATTTTTTAAAGGTGATGGAAATGGAAAAAACAACAGAACAACTGAAACAATTGCAACCGGTCGTTATGAAGCAGTTACAAATCATTGAACGTAAAAATCGAATCGGTCAAGCCTACATATTTGAAGGTAAAAAAGGGACGGCAACGGAAGAAGTCGCACATTTTTTTGTGAAGTTATTATTATGTGAGCAACCAATCGATGGCGAGCCATGTAACATATGTCGTAGCTGTCAGCGCCTTGAAACGGGGAACCATATTAATTTTCATCAAGTGTATCCAGATGGGCAATTTATTAAAGTAGCGGCAATTGAGGAGCTACTGATAGAAATGAGTAAGCGTGGTATGGAAGCAGGACGCAAGGTATATATTGTACATGATGCGGAACGCTTAAATGCAAAATCTGCGAATAAATTGCTAAAATTCTTAGAAGAACCGATTGGTGAAGTAACGGCGATTTTCACAACACAAAATATTAATGCGATTTTGCCGACGATTCGGTCACGCTGTCAGCATATTGCGTTTCAACCAATTCCAAAGCATTTATTATTAGATGAACTGCGTAATCAAGGCATTAGTGCATCTCTTGCGGCGACGGTTAGTATGGTAACGAGCGACGTAGATGAAGCAATTGCTTTAACAAAAGATGACGAGTTTGCACAGGCGAGAAAAACAGTGTTAAAATTAATAGAAGCGACGCTATCGAAAAATGTGCATAAGGCATTATTAATTGTGCATGAGGATTGGTTGCCAACTTTTAAAGAAAGAGACCAAATGGAGTTAGCATTGGATTTACTGCTATATGCGTATCGCGATATTGTAGCAGTAAAGGCAAATCCAACAGCAGCGTTAACGTATCCTGACATGAAGGACTTCTTTGTGACCACAGGATTACGTTTAACATACGAGCAACTTTCAAAAATGTTGCAAGCAGTATTACATGCACGAAAAACATTGCATAGTAATATGAATCGTACATTGCTGATGGAACAATTAATGCTAAACCTGCAGGAGGGAAAGTCCTTTGTATAAAGTAGTAGGAGTCCGTTTTAAGAAAGCGGGTAAAATATATTATTTTGATCCTAATGAAAATGCACTTGAAAATGGCGAATATGTCATTGTCGAAACCGCACGTGGGATTGAATATGGTAAAGTAGTTGTTCCGCCAAAAGAAGTGGAAGATGATGATGTCATCTTGCCATTAAAGCAAGTTGTTCGCCAAGCAAATGAGCACGATAGTATTCAAGTATCTGAAAATCTTGAAGACTCGAAGCGTGCATTTGAGCTTGCTACTGAAAAAATTTCAACGCATAAGCTAGAGATGAAATTAGTAGATGTCGAATATACCTTTGATCGCAATAAAATTATCTTTTATTTTACCGCAGAAGGTCGTGTTGACTTCCGTGAGCTAGTAAAGGATTTAGCTTCTGTATTCCGTACACGAATTGAATTACGTCAAATTGGCGTACGTGATGAAGCAAAAATGTTAGGTGGCATTGGCCCATGTGGTCGTATGTTATGTTGTTCAACGTTTTTAGGTGATTTTGAGCCCGTGTCAATTAAAATGGCGAAGGACCAAAATCTATCGTTAAATCCATCAAAAATTTCAGGTTTATGTGGCCGCTTAATGTGCTGCTTAAAATATGAAAATGATGAATATGAAGACGCTCGTTCAAAAATGCCAGACATCGGTCGCACAATTTCAACGCCTGACGGTAAAGGGAAGGTCGTTGGTTTGAATATTTTAGAACGTTTATTGCAAGTAGAACTGTTTGAAGAGAATCGTGTGTTAGAATATACATTAGATGAAATTGTAGAATTTGAAAAAAGTTCAGTACAATAGGGGAATATGAGGTGGCTTGCGTGAAGGACCATAATTTCTTAGACACTGTTATGGAATTCGAACAACAGCTTGAGTCGATGCAAACTCAATTTGAGGCATTAAAAAAGTTTGTAGCTTTAATGATGGAGGAACATCAGACACTACAAATGGAAAATCATCATTTGCGTACGCGTTTGGAAGAAGTACTATCACAACAACCAGAGCAGTTGCCTGAGATTGCGGTAGAAAAACGTGATGTGCTAGATGTTGGTGAAGGATACGATAATTTAGCACGTCTTTACCACGAGGGCTACCATGTATGTAATGTACATTTTGGCTCATCGCGTAAAGGTGAAGATTGCTTGTTCTGTCTTTCATTTTTAAATAAACAAAATGACTAAAAAGGGGCTTCTTCTATAAGCCTCTTTTAGTTTGTTGGAGGGTAAGTTCATGGAACAATGGTTAAAGGATGATGAACGATTGGACTATTTGCTAGCGGAGGAGCTACGCATTATACAAAGTCCATCGGTATTTTCATTTTCTCTTGATGCCGTATTATTGTCTCGCTTCGTAAATGTTCCACATCATAAAGGACAAATTGTTGATTTATGTGCAGGGAATGGAGCGATTCCGTTATTTTTAAGCGCGCGTACAAAAGCGCATATTACAGCGATAGAATTACAGGATCGTCTTGTTGATATGGCGAGCCGTAGCGTAAAATACAATGAGCTTGAAGAACAAATTACAATCATGCAAGGAGATGTGCGTACGGTTTCGACAGATTTAGGTATTGAAAAATACGATGTCGTGACATGCAATCCTCCTTATTTCTTGGCACATGAGGCGAGCGATAAAAACTTGAAAGAGCATGTGAAAATCGCGCGTCATGAAATTTATTTGAAGCTTGATGAAATGATTTATACGTCAGGACGCTTATTAAAGCAAGGTGGGAAAGCAGCGTATGTACATCGCCCAGAGCGTCTGCTCGACATCGTCATGGCAATGCGTGCAAATCGTATTGAACCAAAACGAATTCAGCTTGTGTACCCAAAAATGGGCAAAGAGGCAAATGCGTTGTTGATTGAAGGTATTAAGGACGGGAAGCCAGGCTTAAAAGTTTTGCCACCACTTTATGTGTACGGAGATGACAATGAATATACAGACGAAGTGCGTGGGATGCTTTATGGCGACGCCGAATAAAGAAGTCATGTATGTCGTTAGTTGTAGCGACGGGACTTTATATACTGGGTATACGAATAACCTAGAGAAGCGACTTGCGACACATAACGCCGGGAAGGGTGCCAAGTATACGCGCGCACGTCTACCGGTAAGCTGTATTTATTATGAAGAGTTTGAAACGAAGCATGAGGCGATGAGCGCTGAATATCATTTCAAGCGCTTGACGCGTCAACAAAAGTTAAATTATATAGAAGAAAGAGGTCGTACGGATGATTCAATCACAAATGAGCGCTGAGCACGAACGCGGTGCTTTGTATTTAGTCCCGACGCCGATTGGCAATTTAGAAGATATGACAATGCGCGCCTTGCGTATTTTAAAGGAAGCGGATGTGATTGCGGCAGAAGATACGCGCAACACAAAACGCTTATGTAACTATTTTGAAATTGAAACGCCACTAACAAGCTATCATGACTTCAATCAGGAGCAGGGCGGCGAGAAGTTGCTGCATATGCTACGTGAGGGAAAAACAGTGGCACTTGTAAGTGATGCGGGAATGCCTTGTATTTCAGATCCAGGGAAAGATATTTCAATGAAGGCGATGGCAGAGGGTTTTGCTGTTGTGCCATTACCAGGAGCCAATGCGGCATTAACGGCATTAGTCGGCTCTGGGTTACCCGCACAGCCATTTTTATTTTACGGTTTTTTAAGTCGTCAAAAGAAAGAGCGTAAAGAATCGCTTGAAGGCTTAGCAAAACGTCATGAAACGATTATCTTTTATGAGGCACCGCATCGTATGAAGGATACATTAAAAGATATGCATGCCATCTTAGGTGACCGTAAAATCGTTTTAGCGCGGGAATTAACGAAGAAATTTGAAGAGTTTTTACGTGGTACGATTGAAGAGGCACTTGAATGGGCAAACAGCAGCGAAATTCGAGGGGAATTTGTTGTCATTGTTGAAGGTGCAGATGAAAGTGTCATTGAAGAAGAGGTAACATGGTGGTCAGCGCTTAGTGTTGTGGAACATATTGAAAAACTTATTGAAAATGGCCAAAGCTCGAAAGAAGCCATCAAGGAAGTGTCTAAAGAACGTAAATTACCAAAACGTGACGTCTACCAAGCATATCATGTAGAAGACTAAAAAAGAGCCGCAATCATTAGTTGATTGTGGCTCTTTTTTTATAACTAAGGCGGTATAAAACCTGAAAAGTCTATTCCCATATATTATAGAAGAAACTCCAAATAAAAACGTAGCCCCGATGAATCGGCGAAAATTCATCGGGGCCTCTATTTATATAATTTTCACATACAAAAACAAGGGTTTAACTATTTTAAGGGATTGAAAAATGGGATGTTACACTACTAAATTATTTGTTTAATTTAGATTGGATTTCTTTTACTAAGATTTGTGCGCCTTCTGGGCTTAAGATTAAGTTACCACCAGCAAGACGGAAGTTATCGTCTGATACTTCACCTGTTACAGCACAAGTCATGTTAGGCATATATTTTTTTAAGATGATTTTATCGTCATCCACATAAATTTCTAAAGCGTCTTTCTCTGCAATGCTTAATGTGCGGCGTAATTCGATAGGAATAACCACGCGACCTAATTCGTCAACTTTACGTACAATACCTGTAGATTTCATGATGAATCTCCTCCTAATTAATTGTTTGATCTATTTTTTGTTTCGTCAAAATTCGACATCATTTCTTTGTCTGGAACTAATCATACCAACTAATACCATAATAGTCAATTATTTTTTCTCCTAGTTTCGAAACTTTTTTTCAAATATATGGTTTATATGGAGGTAGGATTGCGTAAAAAAACGATTTAATTAGCCAAAAACTGCTTTTTCGACGATTTTCACGCTTATAATAGTGTTTTTAATTCGAGATATTAATTCGACAAATTTCTACACAAAATCGACAAAATAAACTATCGTTGCTTCAATTTGTCTACTTAGATAGAATAGTAGGTATACTGTATAACACTGGAGGAAGCTTTCGTGAACAAAGAAAAAGAAACATTTTATATCACAACACCGATTTATTATCCAAGCGGCAAGTTCCATATTGGCACGGCCTACACAACAGTAGCTGCTGATACGATGGCACGCTACAAACGCTTACGAGGATTTGACGTACGATTCCAAACAGGGATGGATGAACACGGTCAAAAAATTCAAGAGAAATCAGAAGAAGCGGGCAAGGCTCCTAAAGTCTATGTCGATGAAATTGCAGATGCTGCGAAAAAATTATGGGCTCAAATGGATATTTCATATGATGACTTTATCCAAACAACAGAAGAACGTCACACAAAAGCTGTACAAAAAATCTTCAAACGCTTCCTAGACAATGGTGATATTTACAAAGGTGAATATGAAGGCTGGTACTGTACACCATGTGAGTCATTCTTTACAGAAACACAATTAGTAGATGGCAATTGTCCTGACTGCGGTCGTCCTGTGCATAAAGTAAAAGAAGAGTCTTACTTCTTTAATATGAAGAAATACGCGGATCGTTTACTTCAATATTATGAAGAAAACCCAGGTTTCATCGAGCCAGAGTCTCGTAAAAATGAAATGGTGAATAACTTCATTAAACCAGGTCTTGAAGATTTATCTGTATCTCGTACATCATTTGATTGGGGTATCCGCGTCCCTGGCGACGAGAAGCATGTTATTTACGTATGGGTAGATGCTTTAACAAACTATTTAACAACATTAGGCTATGATACAGACAATGATGTAGACTTCAAAAAATATTGGCCTGCAAATGTTCATGTAGTAGGGAAGGATATCGTACGTTTCCATACAATCTACTGGCCAATCTTCTTAATGGCATTAGATTTACCATTACCGAAGAAAGTATTCGCACATGGCTTCATTATGATGAAAGACGGCAAAATGTCGAAATCAAAAGGCAATGTTGTGTATCCGGAAATGCTAATCGAGCGCTACGGCCTTGATGCAACACGTTACTTCCTATTACGTGAACTACCATTTGGTTCAGATGGTGTATTCTCACCAGAATCATTCGTTGAACGTACAAACTTTGATCTTGCCAATGACCTTGGTAACTTATTAAACCGTACTGTTTCAATGATGAATAAATACTTTGGTGGTGTCATTCCAACTGAAGGCTTAGAAAACACAGATTTTGATGCAGCGCTTGAAGCAACTGCAAAAGAATCATTAACAAAATTCGAGAATAATATGGAGAAAATGCAATTTAGCGTTGCGTTAGCTGATATTTGGACATTAGTGTCTCGTACAAACAAATATATCGATGAAACTGAACCATGGGTACTAGCGAAAGACGAAGCATTAAAACCGAAGCTAGGTACAGTTATGTATAACTTAGCTGAAAATCTTCGCCGTGTAGCGGTTATGATTCAACCATTTATGACAAAATCGCCAAAAGAGATTTTACGTCAATTAGGGCTATCAGAAGAGTTATTAGCATGGGATACATTAACGGCTACAAACGTGATTCCAACTGGTACAACGGTTATCTCAAAAGGTGAACCTATCTTCCCTCGTTTAGACAATGAAGTAGAAGTAGCGTACATCCGTGAGCAAATGCGTGGTTCTGTAAAAACAGTTCAGGAAGAACCTAAAAAAGAAGAAGCGGTAGCGGAAGATATCGAACACGAAGAAGAAATTACAATTGATGATTTCATGAAAGTAGAGCTTCGTGTCGGTACAGTATTAGCTGCTGAAAAAATGAAAAAAGCAGACAAGTTATTAAAAATTCAAGTGGACCTTGGTTATGAAAAACGTCAGGTTGTATCAGGGATTGCTGCTTACTACACACCAGAAGAATTAGTCGGTCAAAAAGTAATCGTTGTGGCGAACTTAAAACCAGTAAAACTTCGCGGCGAATTATCTCAAGGGATGATTTTAGCTGGCGGTGTAGGAGATACATTAAAACTTGCACAAGTGGATTCAACACTAGAAAACGGCGCTCGCGTACGTTAATTATTGGATGATTTTAACAAAAGGATCGTGCTGTTAGCGCGGTCCTTTTCTGTTACGTTTGCCAAAAAATAGTAAAAATATGTTTAGAATTAATAATTATATAGTATAAATAAGTGACTTTATATGTCAAATTACACTTTCTTTTTACGTAAAAAGGTGAAGATTTTTTAGCTATTTATAATATTTGTAATATAAATGTAATATAGAAGTTATTTATGAAATGGTTTTAATGAGTACAATAAATCTCAGAAAAGGAGCATGTCATATGTTTATCGATACGCATGTCCATTTAAACAACGAGCAATACAACGAAGATTTAGATCAGGTGATTGAGCGCGCCTTTGAAAACAACGTCAAAGAGATGGTTGTGATTGGTTTTGACCGACCAACGATTGAGCGAGCGCTTGAACTTGCTGAGCAATACGATTTTATTTACGCAGCGATCGGCTGGCATCCAGTTGATGCAATCGATTGTACAGACGAAGATCTAGCATGGGTTGAAAAATTAGCAACTGAACATAACAAAGTCGTCGCCATTGGAGAAACAGGATTGGATTATCATTGGGATAAGTCACCCAAAGATGTGCAAGAAGAAATCTTCCGCAAACAAATTCAGCTTGCGAAACGCGTAAAACTCCCAATTATTATTCATAATCGCGAGGCAACTGGTGATTGTGTACGCATGTTAATGGAAGAACATGCGGAAGAGGTGGGGGGCGTCATGCACTCCTTCAGCGCAAGCGTCGAAATCGCAGAAGTGATTATCGAAAAGTTAAATTTCTACGTCGGATTAGGTGGACCTGTAACATTCAAAAATGCAAAAACACCTAAAAAAGTCGCCGCAGAAATACCGCTTGAACGAATTATTTTAGAAACGGACGCACCTTTCCTTGCGCCACATCCAAATCGGGGTAAAAGGAACGAGCCGTCATACATCCCTCTAATCGCCGCAGAAATCGCGCAACTACGCGGAATAGAGGTCGAAGAGGTAGAGCGTGTGACGACCGAAAATGCACATCGTTTCTATAACATAAAATGAAACTTTGGAACTAATTCCTCCAAACTCACGAAAACGTTGGTACAATAAGGTTTTCCTTTTTATGTAAAATTCATCCGCTGTTGACAGGGACTAAAGACACTCTATATAATCCAACGAGTGAATAAGGAGGTATTTTTCATGTCAAACAATTCCATGAAAAAACTGTTCCCGGAATCATTAAAAAACTCTAAAACCGTAATGCTGTTAACAGCACTTACACTTATGATTGCGTTTGTAGTAGCTACAGTATTTAGTACTGCAACTAATGAACAGGCAACAAAAGAAGTTAAAACAACAGAACAACAAGATAAAGCAGCAACAGATTACGCGAATCGCTTCGCTGGTGAAAAAATTTCAACTGTCGCAAATAAAACAGTGAAAACAACAGCATACTTAAATGCTCGTGCTGGTGCAGGTGTAAGCTACCGCATTAAGTACAAAATTCCAAAAGGTAAAAAAGTTACATACGTTGGTGGCCGTAAAGGAAACTGGGTAAAAGTTTCTTACAAAGGCAAAAAAGGTTATGTAAACTCTAAATATTTATCAGGTATTACGAAAACGGGTTCTAGCGCTCGTACATTTACCGTGTCATCAACAGCATACACTGCATACTGTGCAGGCTGTTCAGGACGCACAGCAACAGGTATCAACTTACATGCGAATCCAAACAAAAAAGTAATCGCAGTTGATCCTCGTGTCATCCCATTAGGCTCTAAAGTGTACGTTGAAGGTTACGGCTTAGCTGTAGCAGGCGATACAGGTGGCGCAATTAAAGGGAATAAAATTGATGTATTTATGTCATCAAAATCAAAAGCTTTAAACTGGGGCCGTCGTTCAGTAACGGTAACTGTTTATAAATAATCGTAGGCAGCTTCACAAAAGTGAGGCTGCTTTTTTTATGCCAAAAACGCGACACTTTTTATTTTGCGTCGAACATATTATAATAAGCATATTGTTTATTTTTAGAACGTAGTAATTAACGAAAAGAGGATTCACACAAGTGGACATAAAAGAAATTATTGTTGTTGAGGGTAAGGATGATACGACAGCGATTAAGCGTTCGGTAAATGCCGATACGATTGAAACGAATGGTTCAGCGATTTCTGCAGAGTGCTTACAACGCATTCAGCATGCACAAGATGTGAGAGGGGTCATCGTCTTTACGGACCCTGATTATCCTGGCCGCCGCATTCGTGCAATTATTGAGGAGCATGTGAAGGGAATCAAGCATGCGTTTTTACCGAAGAAGAAAACCATTGCTAAAAATGGCAAGAGCTTAGGTATTGAACATGCGAAGTCAGAAGATATTCGCTATGCCCTTGAAAATGTCTATACCGTACAAGAGGATGCTCCGGCGTGTACGATTACGCGAGAAGATATATTAATGGCTCATCTAATTGGTCACCCGTCTGCAAAAAAACGTCGTGATCGTCTAGGGGAAATTTTAAATATTGGTTCTACAAACGGCAAACAGCTCGTAAAACGTTTGGAAATGTTCCAAATTACCGAGCAACAATTTGGCGCAGCAATTGCGCAAATTAATCAGGAGGAAGAGAATGCATAAAGATATCGCAACACCGATTCGTACGCAGGAAATTTTAAAGAAATATGGTTTTTCATTTAAAAAGAGCTTAGGTCAAAACTTTTTAATCGACCCAAATATTTTACGTAATATTGTAGGTCACGCAGATTTAACAAAGGATAGTGCAGCAATCGAAGTAGGGCCTGGTATTGGCGCTTTAACAGAGCATTTAGCACGCGAAGCAGGCAAGGTCATGTCATTTGAGATTGACCAACGTCTATTACCAGTATTAGAAGATACATTAAGTCCGTATGATAACGTTAAAATCGTTCATTCAGACGTTTTAAAGGCGGATGTGAAGGGTTTAATCGATTCAGAGCTTGCGGGCTTTAAAGACATCATGGTGGTCGCAAACTTACCGTATTACGTGACGACACCGATTTTAATGAAATTATTAACAGAAAATCTGCCGTTACGTGGCTTTGTTGTGATGATGCAAAAAGAAGTAGCAGATCGTATTTCAGCGAAACCAGGAACGAAAGCATATGGTTCACTATCAATTGCGGTTCAATATTACTGTACAGCGGAAGTGGCAATGATTGTGCCAAAAACGGTATTTATGCCACAACCAAATGTTGATTCAGCTGTTTTAAAATTAATCCGTCATGAAGAGCCACCAGTTACTGTAATCGATGAGGAGTTCTTCTTTAGCGTAACGCGTGCAGCCTTTGCACAACGTCGCAAAACGTTACTAAACAATCTTCAATCACAGCTACCAAATGGTAAAGCGAAGAAAGAAGATATTTTACGTGCGCTTAAGCAAGCTGGCGTAGAGCCATCACGCCGCGGTGAAACATTATCAATCGCAGAATTTGGCGCATTAGCGGATGCATTGCACCCATATTTTAACTAATAGCGTCTATGCAAAAAAATCATAGAAAAAATGCTATAAAATAATTGACATAGAAAATGTAGATTGATAAAATAAAAATTTGTGCTTGACTTTTAAAGGGTACCTTGTTATACTAGGTTATAGTGAGGTGTAAGCATAATGCCAAAAACATTAGCCGACATTAAAAAGTCGTTAGACAGTCATTTAGGCCAACGCATGCAATTGAAAGCAAATGGTGGCCGTAAGAAAACAATCGAGCGAGCAGGTGTACTTCGCGAAACATATCGTGCAGTATTCGTTGTAGACCTTGATCAAGATGAAAACGCATTTGAACGCGTTTCTTACAGTTACACAGATATCTTAACAGAAGCAGTAGAGATTACATTCGAAGGCGAGTCGAAACTGGCTATCGCCGAATAGTAAGCATTTATATTTTTTCGGGCACTTATAAAACATTCCTTCTTGTTTGAAGGGCCGTTTTATAAGTGTTTTATTTTCGGAGCCACGCAGAACTTTTGGCGTGGCTTTTTTCATGTCTGAAACCGTCATGTAAAAGTCTTGATGTGTTAAAATAATACACAGTAACAAAGGGCGATGATGGCCAGATAGGAAAGTGAGGTAAGCATATGCTTTACGTAAAAGCACCTGCGAAAATAAATTTAACATTGGATGTATTACATAAACGTCCAGATGGGTACCATGAAGTAGAGATGATTATGACGACGGTTGATTTAGCAGACCGTGTTGGTTTGGAGTTACGTCAAGACGGCGAAATCTTCATTCATTCAAGTAATAACTTTGTTCCAGATGACCAACGTAATTTGGCGTATCAAGCAGCGAAGCTATTGAAGGATCGCTTCAATGTAAATTCAGGCGTTTCAATTTCAATCGATAAGCAAATTCCAGTAGCAGCTGGACTTGCGGGCGGTAGTAGTGATGCAGCAGCAACTTTAAAAGGTTTAAATGAATTATGGAGCCTTGGGTTATCACTTGATGAGCTAGCTGAATTAGGTGCAGAGATTGGCTCAGACGTATCATTTTGTGTATATGGCGGTACCGCAATTGCGCGCGGACGCGGCGAAAAGATCGAACATATCGCAGCACCACCAAGCAGTTGGGTTATTTTAGCGAAGCCAACAATTGGTGTATCGACTGCGGCAGTTTATGGTGGCTTGAATCTAGATGATGTGAAGCACCCGGATACAGCTCGTATGGTCGAAGCAATTAAGACGAATGATTACGCTAAGATGTGTGGTACACTAGGCAATGTATTAGAGAGCGTTACGCTTGATATGCATCCTGAAGTATCTAGTATTAAAGAACAAATGAAACGCTTTGGTGCGGACGGTGTGCTTATGAGCGGTAGCGGCCCGACAGTGTTTGCGCTCGTGCAGACAGAGGCGCGTACAACTCGTATTGTAAATGGACTCAAAGGTTTTTGTGATGAAGTATATGCAGTGCGCCTACTCGGCGACCGATAGTGCTTGCATAAACACGTATAATTATGGTATTTTTTGTATAAAACATTCGTATTTAGGAGAGGGTTTCATGAAATGGAAGCGTAGTGAGCGTCTTGTAGACATGACGCATTATTTATTGGAGCATCCACAACAATTAATCCCCCTTACATTTTTCGCTGAATCATATCAGTCGGCAAAGTCCTCCATTAGCGAAGACTTATCGATTGTGAAAGATACATTTGAAGAAAGAGGGATTGGCCATTTAATTACAGTCCCAGGTGCGGCTGGTGGTGTAAAATACATCCCTAAAGTTCCTGAAGAATCAGCTAAGAAAGTTATTACAGAGCTAATTAAAGAATTAAGTCATTCCGATCGCCTGCTGCCTGGTGGCTATTTATTTATGACCGACTTACTTGGTAACCCCGAGTTAATCAACAAAGTTGGTAAAGTATTTGCCTCAGCATTTTGTGATCAAGAAATAGATGTTATTATGACCGTAGCAACGAAAGGGATTTCAATTGCACATGCGATTGCACGTCATTTGAATGTTCCGGTTGTGGTTGTACGTCGCGATAATAAAGTGACAGAAGGTTCTACTGTAAGTATTAATTATGTATCAGGCTCTTCACGTCGTATTCAAACGATGGTGCTATCAAAACGTAGTATGAAGAGTGGTCAGCGCGTGCTTATCACCGACGACTTTATGAAAGTTGGCGGTACGATGAACGGGATGAAGAATTTATTAGAAGAGTTCGACTGTACACTAGCGGGCATTGCTGTGCTAGTTGAGGCCGAACATCCCGATGAACGCTTAGTCGATGATTATTATTCATTAGTGAAATTAAGAGAAGTCAATGAGAAGGATCGTACGATTGAGTTAACGGAGGGTAATTATTTTTCGAAGGGTGGAAACTAAGTAATGAAAGTAGTAGCAACAAATAATGCACCTGCGGCAATCGGTCCGTACGTGCAAGGTGTTATTGTGAACAACATGTTCTATAGCTCAGGTCAAATCCCATTAACTGCGGATGGTAGCCTTGTAGAAGGAACAATTACGGAACAAACAAACCAAGTTTTCGAAAATTTAAAAGCGGTATTAGCTGAAGCGGGCTCTTCATTAGACAAAGTCGTGAAAACGATGGTATTCATTTCAGATATGAATGAATTCGGTGAGTTAAATGAAGAATACGCACGTCATTTCGGCGACCACAAACCAGCACGTAGCTGTGTGGAAGTAGCGCGTTTACCTAAAGATGTTAAAGTAGAAATCGAAGTTATCGCACTCGTATAATTTCAATAGAGAGAAGAGAATCTGCATAAGTAGGTTCTCTTTTTTTCTTTTTAAAGTAAGTTGTTTGAAATTTCCAAAAAATATTTTTATGAAAAGAAGGAAAAAAATGTTTTTTTGCCGAATATAATAGTAGGAAAGAGTTAATTTTTGCATCTAAGATGAGAGGTGGTGAAAAGAATGGAAGTAACTGATGTACGATTACGCCGTGTTCAAACGGATGGTCGCATGCGTGCGATCGCTTCCATCACACTAGACAACGAGTTTGTTGTGCATGATATTCGCGTGATTGACGGGAATACAGGACTGTTTGTCGCTATGCCGAGCAAACGTACGCCTGATGGTGAGTTCCGAGATATTGCACATCCGATTAACTCAGATATGCGTACAAAGATTCAACAATCTGTCTTAATCGCGTATGAAAATGCGGAAGAAACGAATGAGGAAGAGAGCATTGTTGAACAAGTATAAAATAAAAGGTCATAAAAAAAGAGGTCTCCTTTTGACGGGAGGCCTCTTTTTTTATTTCGCAAATTGTAACATGCGCTCTAATGCGTGAATTGATTGCGCTGTTGTGTCGGCGTCAACGGTGATGACATTGCCGCGACCGCCTTCTACAATCGTCTCAAGCGCCCATAATAGATGTGGTAAGTCGATGCGATTCATCGTTAGGCAAGGACACATATTCGTATTGAGTGAAATGATGTGTTTATCAGGGTGCTCCGTAATCAGGCGCTTCACGAGATTCATCTCGGTGCCAATCGCCCAGCGAGAACCTGTAGGAGCGCTTTCAATCGTGTCGATAATATACTTTGTCGACCCGTTATCATCGGCCGCCTGTATGACGTCATGACTACATTCAGGATGGACGATAACGCGCATGTCCGGGTCATTTTTACGAATGTCGTCAATATGCCATTTATTAAAACCTTCATGGACCGAACAATGGCCTTTCCATAAAATCACTTGTACGTCTTCAAGCTCACCATCATATTCGAGCTTTTCACGAATCGGGTCCCAGACAGCCATATGTTCAAGTGGCACACCGAGCGCAAATGCGGTATTACGTCCAAGATGCTGGTCTGGTAAAAATAATAGGCGAGACTTTTGCTGAAAGGCCCATTCGACCATCGTTTTTGCATTTGATGACGTGACACATGCCCCGCCGTGACGACCGACAAAAGCTTTGATGCTCGCAGTCGAATTGACGTATGTCAGCGGCACAATCGTATCGCCGAATAACTGCTGAAGTTGTTGCCAAGCGCTTTCTGTTTGCTCGATATTTGCCATATCGGCCATCGAGCAACCAGCACGCATGTCTGGTAGGTAAACTATTTGGTCATCTTTTGTTAGCATATCGGCTGTTTCTGCCATAAAATGCACGCCGCAAAAAACAATATGTTTTGCGCGCGTGTTGCTCGCGCAAATTTGTGCGAGCTGCAGAGAATCACCTGCCGCGTCGGCAAATTGGATGACTTCATCGCGCTGATAGTGATGACCTGGGATGAAAAGCTCCTCACCAAGCTGTTGTTTAATCGCTCGAACGCGCGCCTCCATTTCCGTTGTAGACATCGTTTTATAACGTTCAGGTAATTTTGATAATTGATCGAATAATGTTGGATTCATCATGCGTTTAATGCTCCTTTCAGTTCAACAAGTGCAGAAATATCGAAAGCTTTCACCGAATGTGTCAGGAAGCCAAGTGAAATATAGTGAACGCCACTTTGTGCGTAGCTAGCAATCGTGTCGAGTGTAATACCGCCTGATGCCTCGGTGACAATCGTCTCTGGTACGAGCTGTTGCCACTCACGAATCGTTTCAGGTGTTTGATTATCAAACATAATAATGTCCGCGTGCGCCTCGATCGCTTCTTGAAGTTGCGCGCGCGTTTCGATTTCGACCTCGATTTTGACGGTGTGCCCAATCGCTTGGCGTGCGCGCGTCACTGCTTCAGTAATCGAACCGCAAAACGCGATATGGTTGTCCTTTAACATAATGCAGTCATATAAGCCGCTGCGATGATTGTAGCCACCGCCGATACGTACGGCATACTTTTCGAGCATTCGTAGCCCCGGTGTCGTTTTACGCGTATCGCAAATTTTTGTCGTTGTGCCGGCTGTTTGCGAAGTGGCAGCGTGTGTCATCGTAGCAATTGCACAAAGGCGCTGTACGAGATTTAGTACGACACGTTCGCCTGACAATAAGAGTTGAATCGGCCCTGCAATCGTTGCAAGTTTGTCGCCGTATGCAATGCGCGCACCTTCTGCTACGTGCATTGTGACGCGAATAGATGGATGCAATAGCGCAAAGCCCGTTTCGATAATAGGCGTGCCGCAAAAAATACCGTCTTCTTTTGCATAAAAAGAAAATTGTCCGGCTTCATCTGCTGGGAAAATCGTCGTACTCGATAAATCATTGTCGCCAATATCTTCAATAAAAAATTCTTTCAGCATGTGCTGTAGTTTGAATAAATTCATGCCATGTCCTCCTAACGATGGTGTGCTGTTGTTGTATCAATAAGCGGTTTGATAGCGCGTCATTTTGTTGAGGGTAATCTTCGCGTATATGCGCCCCGCGTGTTTCTTGGCGTGCAAGTGCTCCGCTGACAATCAATCGTGCAGTCACATGTGCAAGTGCGAGCTCGGCCTGGTCCGGCGCAATCTGGTGGATAATCGGGAGCTTATTTTTAAGCTGTTGTAACGTAAGTCCGCTTCGCATAATACCGGCGTGCTGCATCATAAGTTGTTGAAGTTGTTCAAGCGGCAATAGCGCCGTATTTGGTGCGACAGGTGCATGCCGCAAGTGCCAATTTGTTTGTGCTGGCGCTTGTGCTAAATGCTCTGCAAGGCGCATACCAAACGCCAGTCCTTCTAATAATGAATTGCTCGCGAGGCGATTCGCCCCGTGGACGCCACTACATGCCGCTTCGCCGACCGCATATAAGCCTCGCAGTGACGTTTGCCCAACATCATCGGTTAAAATGCCGCCCATTAAAAAGTGGCTACCCGGTGCAATCGGAATACGCTGCGTGGATAGTGGAACGTCTGCGCGCTGACAAATGGCACTAACAGTCGGAAAATGTTGTTCAAAATTTGCAATCGCTGAAATGTCTAAATAGACGTCATGACCGGCTGCACGACGCTCATAGACGGCGCGTGCTGTGATGTGACGAGGTGCAAGGTCTTGTCCATTCATAAAGTAATCGCCGGTATCGTCTACAAAACGTGCACCGGCCCCGCGCACCGCTTCAGATACAAGTCCAAAGCAACGTTCATCTTTATACAATAAGCTTGGGTGAAATTGCATAAATTCCATATCGGCAACAGCTGCCCCGGCGAGTGCGGCCATTGCGATACCATCACCGAAACTTTTAGGTTGATTAGATGTGTACGTGTAGAGCGCGCCAGCCCCGCCCGTTGCGATAATCGTCTGCGCTGCAAAATAACATTGCGTTGTTGTCCGAACACCGATAATGTCACCTGCTGTATTGTGCAATAGCGCATAGGCAAGTTCATGTGTATGGATGTGTACATTGCTAGGAAGCTGGTTGATTAAATGCTCGGTTAAATGTCGCCCGGTCGCATCACCGCCAGCATGAACGATGCGGTGATGACTATGTGCGCCCTCTAAACCAACGTGCGCATCGATAGCAAAGCCTTGCGTGATGAGCGCATCAAGCGCCGTCTTGCCATCCGTAACAAGGTTGTTAACATGTGGCTCGTAATTATGCGCGACACCAGCAGCAAGTGTGTCTGCGATATGGCTCGCAAATGAATCCTTTGGCTGTGTGACAGACGCAATGCCACCTTGCGCAATATAGGAGCTACTCGTGCGCAAATCACCTTTCGTAATAACTAAGACGTGCTTGTGTTTTGGTAGCAGGCGTGCCGTTTGAAGTGCCGCAATGCCGCTACCGAGGATGATAATGTCTACATGCATGTGTACATACCTTCTTTTACAGTTGTCTTGTCACATATATTTACATAAAATATTCAATAAGACAAGAGCTAGAAAAGGGGATTGCGATGGTTTATTTAGATTATGCGGCCACATCACCGATGAGTGAGGCGGCGCTTGAAACGTATGAAAAAATTGCACGACAATATTATGGTAATGCATCTAGCTTGCATGAGGATGGCTGGATGGCAAAGCAAGTACTCGACAATGCACGGGCGATGATTGCGCGTATTGCAGGCGTTGAAGCAAGAGGAATTTATTTTACCGGCAGTGGCACCGAGGCTAATTTAATTGGCATTATGTCGCTCGCACTCGCATCAAAGAAGCGGCACATTATTACGTCAATGGCCGAGCATACGTCGGTACATGCGGCGATGAATGCGCTTGAACGCATGGGCTATCGTGTGACGCGTTTGCCGCTACAGCAAAATGGCTTGATTGATTGTGCATTAGTTGAACGCACGATTGATGACGATACGTGCTTATTAGCATTGCAGCATATTAATCCGGAAATCGGCAGTATTCAGCCAATTGCGCAACTTGCAGAAATCGCGCGGCGTCATGAGGTATTACTACATGTAGATTGTGTACAGTCTTTTGCGAAAGTGCCACTCGATTTTGTTCGGCATATTGATTCTTTTTCTTGTTCGGCTCATAAAATAGGCGGGCCTAAAAGCTGTGGAGCGGTTTATATTAAGCCGGGAAGCAGGATAGTCCCTCTTTTTCCAGGATTAACACATGAGAAGGGCTTACGAGGTGGCACAGTGGATGTGGCTGCAAATGGCGCTTTTGCAGTTGCAGCTGAGGCATGTAGTAACCAAATAAACCATCGACATTTTACAACGCTTCGAAACGTGTTAAAGAAGCGTTTAGCGGGTAATAAATACACGTTACTAGAAGCGTCTGTTCAGTATCCTGGTATTTGTGGCTTACTCGTGCATGGCTATGAGGGGCAATATGTCATGTTACGGCTAAGCGAACGAGGGGTGATGGTCTCGACTGGGAGTGCTTGTGATAGTTCGCATGAAGCGGGAACAAAAGCCATTATGGCGATGGGCGCGTCAGTTGATGAGGCGCGCCAATTTTTCCGTATTTCGTTTGGCGCCCGGACAACGATAAAGGAAATTGAAATTCTTTGTGAAATTTTAAATGATTTTTAAGACGTAAATTGTAGTGACAAGTTGTCAAATCATTCCTTGAAAGATTGATTTCACAAGAGTTTCGAGAGATTTTTGCTTATATAAAAAAACAAAAGGCTTTAATTTTAAGTTGTATGACATCTTTTTGTCAAGTCTTAAAGCCTTGAAAAGTAACGAAATTTGCTATATAGTCATAATAGAAAATCAGCTAATTGGAGGACTTACTGACATGAAAAATATTTATGCCGTTATTTTGGCTGCTGGCCAAGGCACACGTATGAAGTCTAAATTATATAAAGTTCTTCATTCTGTATGTGGAAAACCAATGGTAGAACATGTGGTAGACCATATTCAAACGCTTGATGTAGCACGTACAGTATCAATTGTTGGTCATGGTGCAGAAAAAGTAAAAGAACAACTTGGCGATAAGAGTGAATATGTACTACAAGCCGAACAGCTTGGTACAGGTCACGCCGTTCAACAAGCAGAATCATTACTAGGCGACCTTGAAGGGACAACAATCGTTATTTGTGGTGATACGCCATTGATTCGTCCAGAAACAATGAAAGCGCTTATCGAACATCATGAATCTGAAAACGCAAAAGCAACAATTTTAACTGCAGTAGCGGAGGATCCAACTGGTTACGGTCGTGTCCTACGCGCTGCTGACGGTCAAGTTGAAGCGATTGTCGAACATAAAGATGCAACAGAAGAACAACGTTTAGTAACTGAAATCAATACAGGCACATATTGCTTTGACAACAAAGCATTATTTACTGCATTGAAATCAGTAAACAATGACAACGTTCAAGGTGAGTACTACTTACCGGACGTTATTAGCATTCTAAAAGAGCAAGGTGAAATCGTTGCAGCTTCAATCTGCGATGACTTCTCTGAAACGCTTGGTGTGAATGACCGCTTTGCTTTAGCACAAGCGGAAACACTTATGCGCGCTCGCATCAATGAGAAACATATGCGTAACGGTGTCACAATCATTAATCCAGATAATACGTATATCGGTACCGACGTTGAAATCGGCCGCGATACGATTTTACTGCCAGGCACAATGCTTGAAGGGAAAGTAGTTATCGGGGAAGATTGTGTTATCGGACCGAATACGCACGTTAAAGATAGCCAAATCGGCGATCGTACAAACGTGAAAAATTCGGTTGTAGAAGAAAGTGTTATTGGAGAAGACGTAGCCGTTGGACCTTTCGCACATCTTCGTCCAGCATCGAATGTGGGCAACCACGCAAAAGTTGGGAACTTCGTTGAATTGAAGAAAACAACACTAGGTGAGGGAAGTAAAGCTTCTCACTTAACTTACTTAGGCGATGCTGAGATTGGTGCTGACGTCAACATTGGTTGTGGTACAATTACTGTGAACTATGATGGCGTTAATAAGTTCAAAACAATCATCAAGGACAAAGCGTTCGTTGGTTGTAATGCAAACTTAATGGCACCAGTCACTTTAGGTGAAAAATCGCTAATTGCAGCGGGCACGACGGTCTCAAAAGATGTACCGGACAACGCGCTTGCAATTGGTCGCTCTCGTCAAGAGAACAAAGAAAACTACGTGAAGTAATTAAATTTAAAATAATTTATAATCAAACAGGAGGCCATCATGCCGTATCAATATGCTAACTCAAATTTAAAAATCTTTTCACTAAATTCAAATGAACCCCTTGCTTCTGCAATCGCCGAGGAAATGGGCGTAGAGCTAGGTAAAAGTTCTGTAAAACACTTCAGTGATGGAGAAATTCAAATCAGTATTGAGGAAAGTATTCGTGGTTGTGACGTATTTATCGTGCAGTCAACTTCAGCTCCAGTAAACGAAAACTTAATGGAGTTATTAATCATGGTCGACGCTGTGAAACGTGCTTCTGCACGCACAGTAAACGTAGTAATGCCTTATTACGGCTATGCTCGTCAAGATCGTAAAGCACGTTCACGTGAACCAATTACGGCAAAACTTGTAGCAAACCTTCTAGAAACAGCTGGCGCAACTCGCGTAGTATTACTAGATTTACATGCTCCACAAATCCAAGGTTTCTTCGATATCTTAATCGACCACTTAGTAGGTGTTCCATTATTATCTGATCACTTCAAATCAAAAGGTTTCGAAGGTAATGATTTAGTAATCGTATCACCTGACCACGGTGGCGTAACTCGTGCGCGTAAAATGGCTGAACGTCTTAAAGCACCAATCGCTATCATCGATAAACGTCGTCCAAAACCAAACGTTGCTGAAGTAATGAACATCGTTGGTAATGTTGAAGGCAAAACATGTATCTTAATCGATGACATCATCGATACTGCTGGTACAATCACTATCGGTGCTGCAGCTCTTAAAGAGTCTGGCGCGAAAGAAGTTTACGCTTGCTGTACTCACCCAGTTCTTTCTGGTCCAGCAATCGAACGTATCGAAAACTCTGTAATTAAAGAATTAGTTGTAACTGACTCAATCCAATTATCAGAAGAGAAAAAATCACCAAAGATTCACCAACTTTCTGTTGCAAAATTATTAGCTGATGCGATCGTACGCATTTACGAAAACAAATCAGTAAGTAAATTATTTGATTAATATTTAACGTATTTGATAAGGGAACTCGGTAAAATTATCGAGTTCCCTTTTTTTATATTAAAATGTTGCCAAAGCCTGTTACGATGCATGTTAGGGACTTGTTTTAATCACTCGAAAAGTAGTGCTTTTTACTCGTAAATGTTTTAATTCCATTCAGACTGGGAAGAGATTATATGTGACACAAACAAATATAAATTTTTTCGATAGATGAGAAAGGGGAAATTTTTTTATGAGTACATCAATCAAAGCAAAAGCTCGAGAAGCGCATAAGCGTTCAGTAAAAACAGAATTGCGTAAGACGGGGTACGTGCCAGCAATCGTGTACGGCTTTAAAACAGAGTCTACCCCAATCGCAGTAAACGAAAAAGAATTGGAAAAAACAATTCGTACGGAGGGCCGTAATGCAATCTTATCGTTAGATGTAGATGGCAAAAAGGTGAATGCCGTATTAAAAGAAGTACAAAAAGAGCCACTTAAAGGTAAATTAATTCACTTAGACTTCTTAGCAGTAAGCATGCGTCAAGAACTTGAGGTTGAGGTGCCAGTTGTTGCAACAGGTACATCTGTCGGCGTTAAAGAAGGCGGCGTATTACAACAACCAAATCGTGAGCTGAAATTAACGGTGAAACCATCTGATATTCCTGAAAATATCGAAGTCGATATTACAGAATTAGCAATTGGTGATACGTTAACAGTTGGCGACATCCGCGACAAAGTAGACTTTACAATTGTCGATGAGGATGACGTTGTATTAGTAACAGTATCAGCACCAGTATCTGAGGCTGAGCTTGAGGCAGATCTTGAAACAACTGAACCAGTTGCAGATAACGGTACGGTTGATGAAGAGGCTAAAGAAGAATAAGCTAGAATTGAAAAGCTTATAAATAAAAAAGGCGGGGATTGCGCAGTTGGCGTGATGCCCGCCTTTATTTTTGCGATAGTGAGTCTCCTCGGCTATTTCATACAACATATGTTAAAATAAAGGATGATTAGCAACTGAAAAGGAAGAGGTTTCACATATGAAATTATTTATTGGCCTTGGAAATCCAGGGAAGCAATATGAACATACACATCACAATGTTGGGTTCGATACAATCGATGTATTAGCAGATAAATGGGGCATCGATATGAACCAAACGAAATTTAACGCTGTTTTTGGAATGGCTCACCGCCCAGAAGGTAAGGTTGTGTTAATGAAACCATTAACGTATATGAACTTATCTGGTGAAGCAGTGCGCCCATTAATGGATTATTATGATATCGATATCGAAGACATTGTCGTTATTTACGATGATATGGATATTGATAAAGGCACCCTTCGCTTACGCCAAAAAGGTAGTGCTGGTGGCCATAATGGTATTAAATCATTGATTCAGCATTTAGGTACACAAAACTTCAACCGTGTGCGCATCGGCATTAGTCGTCCGCCACAAGGCATGAAAGTACCAGATTACGTATTATCGCGTTTTTCTAAAGAAGAATGGCCTGATATGGAAAAAGCATTCGACAAGGCGGCGGATGCCTGTGCTTTCTTCACAGAAAAACCATTTGCAGAAGTAATGAACAAGTTTAATCAAAAATAATGGATTCAGCGAATAAGGAATGAGCTTTGGCCGAATGTGAGGTCAAAGCCTTTTATATATAGCAAAAACGGGAGGAACACGAATGGAAGCTTTACGCAAGCTACTTATGCAGGATCAGCATGTTAGCCATTTTATCGAGCAGCTTGAGCAAGGTTTAAGCAATGTGCTCGTAACAGGGTTATCAGGAAGTGCAAGACCTGCCTTTATCGACACAATTTTTAAAGCATTAAATAAACCGATTTATATTATGGCACCAAACTTATTACAAGGACAAAAAATGTATGACGACCTCGCAAAATTATTAGGGGATGACGTTGTGCATTATTATCCTGCGGATGAATTTATCGCTGCAGATATGACCGTAGCGAGTCCGGAGTTACGTGCGGCTCGTATCGAAACACTCGATCATTTAATTCATGATGCACGTGGTGTGTACATTATTCCAATCGCTGGTATGCGTAAGATGATGCAACCTAAAGAGGAATGGAAAAAACTACGTGTGCCATTAGTTGTTGGTGAGGACGTCGATATAAATGCGGTGCTCGAACAGCTCGTTGTGATGGGCTACAGCCGCGGTGAAATGGTGACATCTCCTGGCGAATTTGCGCTGCGTGGTGGCATTTTAGACGTGTATCCTCCGTATATGGAAACGCCAATACGTGTGGAGTTTTTCGATACAGAAATTGATTCGATTCGTACGTTTTCAGCAGATGACCAGCGCTCGATTGATAAGCTAGAACACATGATGATATTACCTGCTACGGAGTTTGTGTTAACAAAAGTACAACGTCAGCAATTGGCAGCACGACTTGAGAAGGCGCTAGCGGATAGCTTGAAGCAGGTGCAGTCGGATGACATTAAAACATTACTCTACGAAAACATTCAAGCGGATATTGATTTATTACAGCAAGCAGAGCTGCCGGATTACACGAATCGTTTTGGCTCATTACTTTATGATAAACCGGCATTTTTAGGTGACTATTTTGCGAAAGATGGCGTTGTCATTTATGACGAGCTTGGTCGCGTGCAAGAAGTAATGGAGGCATGGGAAAATGAGGAGCAGGAATGGTTCTTATCATTAATTGAAGCTGGTAAAATGGTTCACGCGGTAAAGCCATCGTTTAATTTAAAAGAGATTATGGCAAATCTATCGCAACAATCCGTTTACTTTGCGTTATTTGCACGTAGTTTTGCGGGCGTTCGATTCCAACAAACCGAGGCCTTTTCATGTAAACCGATGCAACATTTCCACGGTCAAATGGCGATGTTACAAAATGAAATGGAGCGCTGGTTAAATAGTGCCTTTACGGTGCTATTTATGACTGAAGACGAGGAACGTTTGCCAGTTATTCAATCGATGTTTGATGAATATAATATTCATGTGCAGCTAGGGGCGCCCCAAGGACCTGGTGTTTATGCGATGGCTGGCAATTTATCGGCGGGGTTTGAGCTACCGTTACAGCGTATTGCGGTCGTAACGGAAGAAGAGCTATTTAAGCAGAAGCCGAAGAAAAAAACACGCCCTCAAAAAATGACCAATGCCGAGCGTATTAAAAGTTATAGTGAAATTAAGCCGGGTGACTATATTGTCCACGTGCATCACGGGATTGGTAAATACATCGGTATTGAAACGCTTGAGGTAGGCGGCAAACATAAGGATTATTTGAATATTATGTACCGCGGTGATGATAAATTATTCGTACCGGTTGACCAAATTGATTTAATTCAAAAATATGTGGCTTCAGAGGATAAAACCCCGAAAGTGCATAAATTAGGCGGCGCAGAGTGGCAAAAAACGAAGCGAAAAGTATCTTCTGCGGTGCAGGACATTGCGGATGATTTAATTAAGCTCTATGCCAAACGTGAGGCGGAGCGCGGCTATGCTTTCTCTCCTGATGGCGATGAAATCCGTTCATTCGAAATGAATTTCCCGTATGAGGAAACGGACGATCAACTGCGGACGATTCGTGAAGTGAAGGCGGATATGGAACGTGAACGCCCAATGGACCGACTTGTGTGCGGTGATGTTGGTTACGGTAAAACGGAGGTAGCAATCCGTGCAGCATATAAGGCGATTTTAGATGGCAAGCAAGTGGCCTTCCTTGTGCCAACGACGATTTTAGCACAGCAACATTTTGAGACGCTTCAGGAGCGATTCCAAGAAGAGGCCGTTAATGTCGGTATGCTAAGTCGTTTCCGTACGCGTAAGCAGCAAAATGAAACGATTAAAGGCTTAAAAGACGGCACGATTGATATTGTGGTCGGCACACATCGTTTATTATCGAAGGATGTTATTTACAATGACTTAGGCTTACTGATTGTCGATGAAGAACAGCGCTTTGGTGTGACACATAAGGAAAAAATTAAAACATTACGTGCGAATGTGGATGTGCTGACATTAACGGCGACACCGATTCCACGGACACTGCATATGTCGATGGTTGGGGTACGTGATTTATCGGTTATTGAAACACCGCCCGCAAACCGCTTCCCAGTACAAACATATGTCATGGAATATAACGGAGCGCTTGTGCGCGAGGCAATTGAGCGTGAAATGTCACGTGGTGGTCAGGTATTCTACTTACACAATCGTGTCGAGGATATGGCACGTGAGGTAGAAAAAATCCAGCTGCTTGTACCAGAAGCACGCATTGGGCATGCGCATGGTAAGATGACTGAATCTGAACTTGAATCAATGATTTACGGTTTCCTTGAGGGTGAATATGATGTTCTTGTGACGACAACGATTATTGAAACCGGTGTCGATATGCCAAACGCCAATACGTTAATCGTCAACAATGCTGACCATATGGGCCTCTCACAACTGTATCAGTTGCGTGGACGTGTAGGGCGTTCAAATCGTGTCGCCTATGCGTACTTTATGTACCAACGAGACAAAGTGTTAACCGAAGTATCAGAACAACGTCTACAAGCGATTAAAGAGTTTACAGAGCTTGGCTCAGGCTTTAAAATTGCGATGCGTGATTTATCGATTCGTGGTGCGGGTAACCTACTCGGTGCACAGCAACATGGCTTTATTGATTCTGTCGGCTTCGACTTGTATTCACAAATGCTTGAAGAAGCGGTGAATGAGCGTCGTGCCGCAAAAGGAGAAGATACTAAACCGCGTCTACCAGACCCAGAAATCATGCTGCCATATGATGCGTATATTCCAGATGAATATATCCCGGATGGCTTCCAAAAAATCCAGATGTATAAGCGCATTAAAGCGATTGATGGACAGGAAATGTATGACGAATTGATCGATGAAATGACGGACCGATTCGGTGATATGCCAGCTGAAACTGAACGTCTAATGCATATCGCGTTAATTCGTGCGTCTGCGATGAAGGTGGGCGTTGAGTCGATTAAAGAGAAAAACAAAATCGTACGCATCCAGTTTTCAGAAATGGGCTCTGGTATGGTTGACGGTGCTAAAATCGTTTCAGACTCGATGCAGTTTGGCCGCGCAGTCGGCTTCTCATTTGAAGAAAATAAATTGGCGCTCACAATTGATGAGCGTAAAGTAAGTGGTGAGCTGCCATTTGATGTACTTGAAAAATTAGTACTTAGCTTACCAGATGCATTAAAAGAAGCATAAAAAAAGAGGTCGGGTGCATCCGACCTCTTTTTTTAACGTCTAGTATTTAATTGCTTTATTAAATCACTCGTTGCGATATCGATTTCTTCACTTAGTAATTCACGTGTGCCATCTGGATGAAGAAGATACAGGCGAATCCAGCCCCCCTTCTTCTCGGTAATGATTCGTGCCTTGGACGCCGTCTTCAAATTCGCCGCAAAAACATTTGATGACTGGCGATTTGACGCTGTTTGGTTGTACGAAGCTGTATTGTGAAAGGAATTAATTTTCGATAAACGCATATCATCACCCCCTTTTTCTTACCTATCGGCCACAAGCCTAGAACATTGATTATATGCTATACTGACGTAGAAATTTTAAACGAAAAGAGGTTGCCGAATGTCTAAGAGCAATGGAATGAAGGACTATGCGAAGGGCGTCATGGTACTGACGCTTGCGATGCTGTTTGTGAAAGTACTCAGCATGGTATATCGCATCCCTTTCCAAAACTTAGTAGGAGACGAAGGATTTTATATTTATCAGCAAGTATATCCGTTCGTCGCCGTATTTATGACATGGACGGCAAGTGGACTCGCGATTGCGATTTCTCGTGTGCTAACGGAGTCGAACGAATCCTGGGATGAATTGATGCGTGTTATGCTACGCTATTTAGTAGCACTCGCGCTCGTATTATTTATTGGTTTATATAGTCTGTCATCATTTTTCGCATCGATGATGGGTGATAGCGGTCTTGCACCACTACTTAAAGTTGGTAGTTACATTGCGCTCACCATTCCATTTTTAGCGCTTTATAAAGGTCATGCGCAGGCAACAGGGGATTTACATGTTGTCGCTAAGTCACAGGTCGCTGAGCAGATTGTACGCGTCGCGATTATTTTAGTTGGTACATGGCTTGTCATGCGTGCCGGCGCATCCCTTTATATCGCAGGCGAGGTTGCAACGATTGGGACGGTAGTTGGTGAGGTTGCAGGGGTTTTAGTGCTGTACGTATTGCTACGTAAAAAAGCGCATATTTCATGGAAGCGTACGACCATTTCACGCGCGCGCCAGTGGCATCTAATGAAACGCTTAACGATTTATAGTATCGGCATTAGCTTGAGTAGCTTATTGCTTATTTTATTTCAGCTTGTCGATTCCTTTACGATTTTTGAGACATTAGTAGATAAAGGAATGGCCATCAACGAAGCGATGGCGGAGAAGGGGATATACGACCGCGGGCAGCCGCTTGTACAAGTTGGTCTTGTGCTTGCCTCATCCCTATCGATGGCAATTGTGCCACTGATTACGACGGCGATGAAGCGTCATCAAAAGGCGGAGGCGGCGAATTATATGCGTCTTACCTTTAGTGTGTCGATGCTCGTTGGTGTTGCAGCAACGGCTGGATTAATGCTTGTTATGCCTTATATGAATGCAATGATGTTTAAAACAAATGCGCTATCAGGGGTGTTGTCGTTATTCGTGTTACAAATTATTTGGCTGTCGATTATTATGCCGATGATGGCGGTTTTACAAGGACTTGGCTATACAAAACACCCTTCGCTATTGCTCATTGGCGGTTTAATCGTTAAACTTTTATGTAATGATGTCTTTATCCAATGGTTTGGTATTGCAGGCGCTGCACTTGCAAGTAATGCCGGTCTAGCTTTCACTGCACTACTACTTATTCGCTTTATCAAAATAGTGTATCCTATCTCGCTCGTTTCACCCACATTTACACGTGGCGTGCTGTTGGCTACATTGGCGATGGCGTTTGCAGTTGAAATTTGGATTTTCGGCATCACATTCATGTGCGCCACTTATAATGTGTCATTTAGAATGACCGCCACGATTACGGCACTTACAGCAGTCTGTGTAGGAGCAATCGCATTTCTTACCGTTTGTGCAAAACGAGAGGTGCTGTCAGTCGAGGATTGGTCGGTTCTTCCATTAGGACGACGAGTGGCCGCATTCCAGCTTTATGTAAATCGCGTTAAAAAATAAAGAAACAGGTGAACTTATTATGCATCAAATTACAGTAATTGGGCTTGGCGCAGGTGATTTTGAACAACTGCCAATGGGTGTTTATAAAACGTTAAAAAACGCTCCGAAAATTTATGTTCGTACGGAAGACCATCCCGTGTTGGACGAATTAAAAGAGGAGGGCGTAACGTTCGAAAGTTTTGACCTTATTTATGAAAAACATGGCGAGTTTTTACCCGTCTATCAAGAAATCGTCGACACATTAAAAGGCTATGCGGAACATGATGATGTAATCTATGCAGTGCCAGGACACCCACTTGTAGCTGAAATGACTGTGGAGCTATTAATTGAAGAAGAAAAACAAGGCAATGTGAAGTTGAAAATCGAAGGCGGTCAAAGCTTTTTAGATGCCGTATTTGCAACATTGAAAATTGACCCAATCGATGGCTTCCAGCTTGTTGATGGTGCAACATTCTCGATTCACCATGTCAATATGAACAATCATTTACTAATCGCGCAAGTGTACGATCAATTTAGCGCCTCAGAAGTGAAATTAACATTAATGGATAAATACCATGCAGAATATCCCGTAACGATTGTGACAGCGGCTGGTTCAAAACAGGAGTCAGTTATTACTGTACCTCTTTACGAGCTAGACCACGTCGCAGAAATTAGTAATCTAACGACTGTATATGTGCCGCCTGTAACGAAGCGTGAGGATGCGCTACGCGAATGGTCAACATTCCGTGACATTATGTCAACGATGCGCGGTCCAAATGGTTGTGAGTGGGATAAAGCACAAACGCATGAGACGATGAAACGCTATATGCTTGAAGAAATGCATGAAGCACTTCAAGCGATTGATGAGCAAGATGATGAGCATATGATTGAGGAATTTGGTGATATGCTGATGCTTGTCTTCATGCAAGCGCAAATCGGTGAAGATGCCGGTTTCTTCAACTTAGAGGACCTATTAGCAGGGGCCGCTGAAAAAATGATGCGTCGCCACCCACATGTCTTTGGTGATACGGTTGTAAATAGTGTTGAGGACATTAATGCAAACTGGGAAAAAATCAAAAAAGAAGAGCATGAAGCAGCAGGAGCAGATGATGCACCAATTATGGACGGTGAATACCGTGCGATGTCTTCATTACAAACCGCTTACAATTACCAACGTCGCGCTGCTAAATTAGGCTTTGAATGGCCTGAAGATGAACAATACTGGTGGAACTTTGAAGAAGAGTTATCTGATTTCAAAGATGCTGCTTTAGCGAATAACGAAAACAAAATGGATCAATACAGTAACGCCTTAATTGCCTTTGTAAACTTAGGACGTCATTATAAAATTTCTGCAGAAGAAGCTATGCTACATGCCAATGTGAAATATGCGAAACGCTTCGGTAAAATGGAAGCACGCGTAAAAGAGAGCGGCAAAGAGTGGAAAGATTTTTCAGTCGATGAGTTACTGCAATTTTGGGCGGAAGCGAAAGGATAGATACGATGCGTTTAGATAAATTTTTAAAAGTATCACGTTTAATTAAACGTCGTACATTAGCGAAAGAGGTTTCAGAGCAAGGACGTATTACCATCAATGACAAAGTAGCGAAACCAAGTACGAAAGTAAAAGCTGGCGATGTGCTCGCTATTCGTTTTGGTCAAAAAATCGTTACAGCTCGCATTGAAATGTTAAAAGATGTCGTACGTAAAGATGAAGCTCATTTGATGTATACAGTTTTAAGTGAAGAGAAGCTAGAAAAAGTGGAACTTCAATTTATTGATGACGAAGATTAATTATAAGCCTGGTTGCCATTTTAGGTAACCGGGTTTATTTTTTTAGAAATCGGGAAAAATTACAATGATGCAGAAAAACATTTTTTCTGGAAAATTTACTATTTTTTTATAAGAAACAGGTCTAATGTTTGCCATTCGACTAAGTGTTATTTCCTGAATATAGAAATTTTAAGGATGCTACTTAAAAATCGTTTAAAATTCCGATATAATGAGTGCGAAAGAGAGGGAGTACATATGGCGAAAAGCAATCCTCAAAACAAAACGACACAATTGCACCCGGAGTTTAACCAGCAACAACAGCGCAAAATTAATTATAAAAAAAGACAGCGTAAAGTTGCCCGCAATCGCCTTATGCTTATGTTTGGTGTCTTTTTCCTTATCATTGGTGGATTGGCGTTTACGTATCATGAACAACGCCAAGTACTAGAAGAAAAACAAAAACAAAGTCAGGCTTTAACTCAGGAGTTAAAAGACCAAAAAGAATTAAAAAAAGACCTTGAAGTAGAAATTAAACAACTGAACGATGATGACTATATTGCCCAGCTAGCAAGGGAAAAGCTATTTTTATCTGAAAAAGGTGAGGTTCTATTCACTCTTCCAAAGAAAGATGAAAAGAAACAAAAAAATGATGAGTCGTCAAATTAGTGTTGTTGACACTGTTCTTTTGTTAGTTATAATAAGTAGGTAGTAGCGCGAAAAAATACGCGCAATCGATTTTATTGACTGACTTACGAGTCGCTTAAATTTTAAGGAGGAGCATTTTTTTTATGTCAATCGAAGTAGGAAGCAAAGTACAAGGTAAAGTAACAGGTATTACAAATTTCGGAGCGTTCGTAGAACTTCCGGACAAATCAACAGGTCTTGTGCATATTAGTGAAGTTGCTGATAACTATGTAAAAGATATCAACGATCACTTAAAAGTTGGTGACGTAGTTGAAGTGAAAGTAATGAACGTAGAAGCTGACGGTAAAATTGGTCTTTCTATTCGTAAAGCCAAACCAGAATCAGAACGTCAAGATCGTCCACAACGTCAAGATCGTCCGCATCGCCCACGTAACAACAATCGTGGAGGCGGTCGTCACGAAACTCGTCAACCACAAGAGAACTTTGAACAAAAAATGGCGCGCTTCATTAAAGATAGTGACGAACGTTTAGCAACATTAAAACGTGCAACTGAATCAAAACGCGGAGGTCGCGGCGCTCGCCGAGGCTAATACGTTGGAATACAGCTCAGCTATTGCATGAGTTGAGCAAGAGACTAGCATTTTTGCTAGTCTCTTTTTTATGAGCCATTTCAAATAATCTAGATGAAATCGCTTATGACCTCAAGAAGCGGGTTTTGGCTACGACATAATTAAAAATAAGTGTCATCTAAAGACTATTTCTTCATGAAAAAATAAGGTATTTTTAATTTTTTTGCATATCTTGTCAATGAAAATTTTTATTTACTAATTTTTTATCAAATCATTATGATTTTTAAGAACTACACTTAGTGTAATAGAGACAGAAATCAAAAAAACGGGGCTATTTTCGCGCTCTAACGGGTGTTTTTTATGTAAAAAATCTTTGATGAACAGAATACATGTCATTTATTTAAAAAGGTACAAAATGCGTCAAGTCAACGTCGCTTAAAAAATAATTGCTGCAAAAATAGTCCGTCAGAGAATCAAAATAGGCTCAAAAATACGAAAAAGGGGATTGTATAATCCCGTTATTGTTTCAAGTTTGTATAAATTCATCGTAATTATCGCCAAAAAATGCGTAATTATTTATGATGCTGTTCATTTCAAGCAAATGATTAGCCAATAACTAGACGTATTCGACTATAGATGACACATATTTAATTATATGTCGTATCTAAAAGACGCTTTCTAAGGTCATTGACTATTTTTTGGTATCTGTTAGTCGTTATGTTGATTGCTGCCGTAGAGATTAAAATTTTAAAATCATATCGTGAAAACAGCATAAAAAAAGAAGCACTTATCAAGTAAGTGCTTCTTTAGTATGACCCCTACGGGATTCGAACCCGTGTTACCGCCGTGAAAGGGCGGTGTCTTAACCGCTTGACCAAGGGGCCGTTATTGGTGGCGGCCGAGGGGATCGAACCCCCGACCTCCCGGGTATGAACCGGACGCTCTAGCCAGCTGAGCTAGGCCGCCATTTGCAACAACAAAATTAATATTACAAGACAACGCTTGAGACGTCAACATTTTTTTCGAAGAAATAATAAATTTTTTTCATCGGGTGCTTGTTCTTACAAATATTAGGGTAATACGAAAGTAACGAGCGACTTTAGAACCTATTGCAGCGTTTAATTAAAGGGAAGTAGCGAATGAATTTCTAATCGATGCTAAACTAATAGCGAGGTGAAATCATTTGGAACTTGAAAAACAAGCGTATGACTTTATTAAACAATGTCAATTATATAAAGCACAAACGAATGTCCTCGTTGCTTGTTCAGGTGGTATTGATTCAATGGTATTACTTGATTATCTTGTAGCACAAAAACAGCGCTTAAATTTAACTTCTGTTGCAGCAGTTCATGTGAATCATATGCTACGTGGCAAAGAATCAGATGAGGATGCAGCTTTTGTCGAAGCTTACTGTGAGGCGCGAGGTATTCAGCTTTTTCTAAAAGCGATTCCGATTCCGGCATTAGTAGCAAAAGAGCAAGGAAATGTTGAAGCGATTGCACGACGCGAGCGCTATCGCTTTTTTGAAGAAGTGATGCACAAAGAGCATTTTGCGACACTATCGCTCGCTCACCATGCAGATGATCAAATTGAAAATGTCATCATGGCGTTAGCAAAAGGGCTGCAACAAGGTACGCAAGGGATGCCGGTTCGACGTGCGTTAGGAAACGCAGAACTTGTGCGTCCATTTCTATCCTCAACGCGTCAGCAAATCGAGAACTATGCAGCGAAGCATCAGCTCGTCTACCGGGAAGATTCTACAAATAATAGTGATGAGTATGTACGCAATCGTCTACGTCATCATGTCGTACCATTATTACGTGCTGAAAATCCTAATATTGCAGAGGCAGTGCGCGTATTTACAGAGCAGCGTCAGCAAGATGAGGCTTATTTTCAAATGATGGCGCAGCAAGTTTACGATGAGATTGTCATACTACGTGAAAATAATTTAATAGATGTTGATGTAAAACGATTTCAACTACAGCCAGTAGCTTTACAAAGGAGAATCATTCAACTACTATTAAAATATCTTTACAAAGATAGGACGATTATACAAAGTTATACGCTTTTGAATCGTGTACTCGACATCGCTAAGTCTAATGTAGGAAATGAATTACTTACATTACCAGAAGGGTATCAGATACGTCGCAATTACGATAAGTTTGTTATCGAAATGGCGGTCAAAACGCAAGCTGAAGCCTTTTCGGCAAATATACAGCTAAACGAATGGCTGACAGTTCCCAACCAAATGCGCGTGTGTGTACGACTTATTTCAAATGATTTGTTTGTCGAAAATGCACAGACCTATTATGCGAATCGTTCGGATTTGGGGCAATTACTCCAAATTCGTACGAAAAAGGACGGGGACCGAATGCGGCCTCTTGGCATGAGCGGCACAAAAAAGGTATCGCGCATCTTTATTGATGCCAAAATACCAGATACCGCAAGAGAAACATGGCCACTACTCGTGAACGAGCATGGAGACATACTCGCTGTCATTGGCTTACGAATGAGTGCATCGTTTTCAAAAACGCGACGTGCGACGGATGATGTCGCTGTTATGATTGCGCCGACAACTTATAATGTCTAGAAGGACAATCAAGGAGGAACTTACAATGCTTCAAAAAGATATTGAAGAAGTACTACTTTCAGAGGAACAACTTCAGGAGAAAATTGGTCAACTAGGTGCTCAATTAACAGAAGAATACCAAGATAAATTCCCGTTATTAATTGGTGTTTTAAAAGGTGCAATGCCTTTCATGACAGATTTAATGAAACGTATTGACACATATGTAGAAATCGATTTTATGGATGTTTCTAGCTACGGTAACGCAACGGTATCTTCAGGTGAAGTAAAAATCTTAAAAGATTTAAACACAAGCGTTGAAGGTCGCGACATCGTTATTATCGAAGATATCATCGATAGTGGGTTAACACTTAGCTACTTAGTAGAGCTATTTAAACACCGTAAAGCGAAATCAATCAAAATCGTTACTTTATTAGATAAACCAACAGGCCGTAAAGTAGATTTAAAAGCAGATTACGTTGGATTTGACGTTCCAGATGCATTCGTAGTTGGCTATGGTTTAGACTATGCAGAACGTTATCGTAATCTTCCTTACATCGGTGTATTAAAAAAATCTGTTTACTCATTTTAAGTCTTAATTGCTTGTGAGAAATTTATGGCGAACAATCATTTGAAAGTTCGTCATTTTTAGTGCTTTTTATTGTACGCCGAAAATTGCATATGATAAGATTTATTGTAAAGTTGAAAGTATTCCCAACTTTAGTTGTATAGGAGAATCGGGATTATCTGTATTGAAAAAAACCGATTGGACTTACAGCTGAGTATACCAACAACCGTTTGAGCTACGGGGATTGTCTACTAATAGAAATGATAGCGTAATTTATACAGGTAGGATTACGTAGGCATTGTTCGTAGGAAAAAGGTTCAATAAAGTTTTTCTGTTTACCTTGTGAGGAGGCTAGGGATGAATCGAATATTTCGATACACCATACTTTATTTATTAATTTTCCTTGTTATTGTTGGGATTTTTGGCACATTCAATAGTGCAAACAAACCAACGAAAGAATTATCATATCACGATTTTGTGACAGCATTAGAGAACGGTAAAATTACCGAAGCTGATATTCAGCCCGATAATCTAGTGTATGTCGTTAAAGGTAAGTTAGAAGGATATGATAAAGGCGAAAGCTTCGTAGCAAACATCCCTCGTGATGACCAAGAGCTTATGAATGATATTCGAGCTGCTGCGAAAGATAACGCGTTTGACTTCAAACAAGCCCCAGAAACGAACGGCTTCGTTCAATTCTTTACGGGCATTATCCCATTCGTGATCATTTTAATTCTGTTCTTCTTCTTAATGAACCAATCTCAAGGCGGCGGTAATCGCATGATGAGCTTTGGTAAAAGCAAAGCAAAACTGTATGACGATCAGAAGAAAAAGGTTCGTTTCACAGATGTTGCTGGTGCGGATGAAGAAAAACAAGAGCTTGTTGAAGTGGTTGATTTCTTAAAAGACCATACGAAATTCGAGAAAATCGGAGCTCGTATCCCGAAAGGTATCCTATTAGTAGGGCCTCCGGGTACTGGTAAAACATTACTTGCTCGTGCAGTTGCGGGTGAGGCTGGCGTACCATTCTTCTCGATCTCAGGTTCTGATTTCGTAGAGATGTTCGTCGGTGTTGGTGCAAGTCGTGTTCGTGATTTATTCGAGAACGCGAAAAAGAATGCACCATGTATCATCTTCATTGATGAAATTGATGCAGTTGGTCGCCAACGTGGTGCAGGTGTTGGTGGTGGTCACGATGAACGTGAGCAAACATTAAACCAATTACTTGTTGAAATGGATGGTTTCGGTGCAAACGAAGGTATTATTATCGTCGCTGCAACAAACCGCCCAGACATTTTAGACCCTGCATTACTTCGTCCAGGACGTTTTGACCGTCAAATTACTGTCGGTCGCCCAGACGTTAAAGGTCGTGAAGCAGTACTTAAAGTACATGCTCGCAAAAAACCTTTAGATGAAACTGTAGATTTAAAGGCTATCGCTCAACGTACACCAGGGTTCTCTGGTGCAGATTTAGAAAACTTATTAAACGAAGCAGCGCTTGTTGCGGCACGCAGTAATAAGGAAAAAATCGACATGGGCGATATCGATGAAGCAACAGACCGCGTAATCGCGGGTGTTGCGAAAAAAGGTCGCGTTATTTCTGAAAAAGAACGTAACATTGTAGCGTACCATGAAGCAGGACACGTTGTTGTCGGCTTAACGCTAGATGAAGCGGAAAAAGTTCATAAAGTAACAATCGTACCTCGTGGCCAAGCGGGCGGTTATGCAGTAATGCTTCCAAAAGAAGATCGTTACTTCATGACAAAACCAGAGTTACTTGATAAAGTAGCGGGCTTATTAGGTGGTCGTGCTGCAGAAGATATCACATTTGGTGAAGTTTCTACAGGCGCTCATAATGACTTTGAACGCGTAACGGGCATTATTCGCTCGATGGTGACAGAGTACGGTATGAGTGATCGTATTGGTCAATTACAATATACGAGCAAACAAGGCGGCGGCGGGAACATGTTCCTTGGCGGCGAATCAAGTGCAGCATTCTCAGACGCAATTTCAAAAGAAATTGATGAAGAAATGCAACGTATGGTAAAAGAACAATACGCACGTACGAAAGAAATCTTAACTGAACGACGCGAACTGCTAGAACTAATCGCTCAAACACTATTAGTGGAAGAAACATTAGATGCAGAACAAATCGAACACCTTGAAAAATACGGTAAATTACCAGAACGTACGTATAGTAGTACACATACAGTCAACTCTGAAGGCCTTTCTGCTAAAGAAAAGGAAGAAGCATTAGAGGGTGATGTACGCGGTGGAGAAGTAGTATCTGAAGATAAAGTATCTTTAGGGAAAAATACAGACCCAACGAAAAAAGATCTACCTGATGAAAATGTTACTGGAAAAAATAATGACGGTATTCAAGAAGAACGAGATTAATTAATCTAAACAGGCGGCTGAGGCATTGACTTTAGCCGCTTTTTTGTTGCTTCAAACAGTTTCTTTTGTAACCAAAACAAATTATGTTATGATTCTTTCAGAACTTACGCAAGTCATTTATAGAAAAGAGGAATTTTAGCATGTCAGATTATTTAGTTCGAGCTTTAGGCTTTGGTGGTAGCGTGCGTGCATTTGCCGTTCGTACAACAGACACAGTAGGTGAAGCTCAACGTCGCCATGATACATGGCCAACAGCTTCAGCAGCACTAGGTCGTACGATGACAGCTGCTGCCATGATGGGCGCAATGCAAAAAGGTGATGACCTTTTAACAATTAAAGTACAAGGTGATGGCGATATTAGAGGAATTATCGTTGATGCTAATGCAAAAGGTGAAGTACGCGGTTATGCTGTGAATCCTCATGTACACTTTGATTTAAATGCACAAGGAAAATTAGATGTGCGTCGCGCAGTAGGAACAACAGGTTCTCTATCTGTCGTAAAAGATACAGGCTTACGTGATTATTTCACAGGCCAAGTAGAATTAATTTCAGGTGAACTAGGCGAAGATTTCGCATATTACTTCACAAAATCAGAGCAAACACCATCAGCAGTAGGCTTAGGTGTACTTGTAAATCCAGACGATTCGATTCTTGCAGCGGGCGGCTTTATCGTTCAAGTAATGCCAGGTGTGGATGACGAAACGATTACACAAATCGAACAAGCATTATCAAATATCGAACCCGTTTCTAAAATGATTGAAAAAGGCTATACGCCAGAACAAATTTTAGAAGCAGTACTAGGTAAAGATAACGTTGAATTTTTAGATACAAAACCAGTTGCATTCGCATGTAATTGTTCAAAAGAACGTTTCTCAAACGCTTTAATCGGTGTTGGTGAAGTGGAACTACAAGCGATGATTGATGAAGATCATGGTGCTGAAGCACAATGCCACTTCTGTATGGAAAAATATCAATATTCAGAAGAAGAGCTTGCAGGTATGATCGAAGAAATTCGCGTACAAAAAGCATCTCGCTAATTGACACGTAAAAGAGGTCAGGAGTTGATTCCTGACCTCTTTTCTTATGCCGTTAAAACAGTCTTTAGTTTTTGTACCGCTTTTGGTATTTCATTCATTTGTAGATTCGCAAACCCAATAATAAACGAACGATTGGCTGTAGGTAGCATCGTTAATAGAAATCGCTCGAGTGTGAAAAGCTCCACATTTTCCTCCTGAGCTCTTGCGATAATCTCCTCGTATGACGTAGTGGTGTCATAATGAATGATGAAATGTAGCCCTGCTGGTATATCAACAATTGTTAATTTTTCATCGAATACATGTCGCAACTCTTGAATTAGTTTTTTACGAATGCTCTCAAAATGTTGGGCCATCGTCGCTAGATGCTTTTGGTAGTAACCGTCCTTCATAAAATAGTGCAGTGTATATAAATTGAGCGTATTACAAGAAGGAAGTAGGTGAGAAAAGTGTTCCTTATAGCGTTTTAATAATGCTGGAGGTAGCACCATATAACTAATACGAATGCCAGGAAACAATGTTTTTGAAAAGGTGCCCATATAAATCGTGCGCTGGCTTTTATCAAGGCTTTGCAGTGACGGAATATGCGCAGTTTCATACTTGTATTCACTATCATAGTCATCCTCGATAATGTAACGCTCCTGTGGAACATTAAGCCAGTTCAGTAGCTCAAAGCGTCGTGAAATCGGCATGATGACGCCCATTGGAAATTGATGCGCAGGCGTCGTATACAGCAGCTTTACATCACTTTTTACATGCGCTACATTAAAGCCCTGCTCATCAATGGGTACAGGGTGGACGTGCCACTGCTCTTGTTCAATCAATGTGCGGTAGCGTGCATAGCCAGGATTTTCGAGCGCAATCGTACCAGGCTCAAATAGCGCCAGTACTTGACTCATTAAACCTTGGCTAGAGGAATGAAAGATGATTTGTTCGGGCTCACAGCGTACGCCGCGTTTGAAATTTAAATGTTTCGCAAGTGTTTGACGTACTGTATAAGGACCTTGCTGATGAGAAAGATGAGAGAGCTCATCGCGAAATTCGTGGAATGCTTTATGTTCACATTTGGACCATTCGTTATAAGGAAATTGCTGAAGATTCGTCGCCATATGCGAAAACGATGTGACATGGCGATGTTTATAAGGCTTCTCTTTTAACTCTTCAGGTAGTTTCGGCCACTTTTGCGTATCCTGACTATAATGCGTAATGTCCTCAACAAAATACCCTTTACGTTCTAAGCTATAGAGATAGCCCTCAACGATTAGTTGGTCGAGTGCGACAATGACGGAATTAATACTGACATTAAATTGCTCGGAAATTTTACGTTTTGATAATAGTTTTTCGTGAGGCTGATAGTTTCCTGATAAAATTTGTTCTTTGATGCGTTCGTACACAACTTGGTATTTATATTTTTTATCTTGAAGAATCATGCGGCACAACTCCCTTTAAGAAAACTGGTTCTTATTTTTTTTCAAAAGTGGTTCTTTTCTTTTGCTGAATAAATCGGCATAATTTCAGTAATGTTAGAAAAATAAGATTATTTACAGCGTAAAAATGTTCGAACGAGAAATAGTGTGATGTAAAAAGAAAACTCAATTTTTTTTGCACTAAAAATGACTCGGAGTCATTATACCATATTCTTATTTTTCTGAAAAATAATCAGGACATACCAAAAAGGAGGCGTCATGCACATAGCCAGTTAAACGGATCATCATAATCAGAATAAACAGGAGCTTGAAGGAGGGGACTTCGCTTGGGAATGCGAGAGAAAAGAGTGCCAACAGTGGGTATTGCTCTAATACCCATTATCACCATGGTCATCGTGTTATTTGTAGGGATTTTCATTTATGGAGCTGACCCGCACATACCGATCATGATCAGCGCTGTCGTTGCGAGTTTAGTTGCATTGTACTTAGGATTTTCTTGGAAGGAATTAGAGCAAGGTATTATCAAGGGAATTACCCTTTCCTTACAAGCATTGCTTATTCTAATTATTTTAGGAACATTGATTTCGACATGGTTAGCAGCTGGAATTGTACCGACGATGATTTATTACGGGGTCGAGTTTTTATCACAAAGTTTATTTTTACCGCTTGCCATTATCATTTGTAGTCTTGTTGCTGTTTCCTCTGGGAATGCTTGGACCGCAGCGGGCACGATTGGGATTGCGGTAATGGGCATTGGAACGGTTTTTGGTTACAACCCAGCGATGGTTGCGGGAGCTGTTATCTCGGGCTGTTACTTTGGTGATAAAATGTCCCCTCTATCTGAAACGACGAATATGTCGCCTGGGATTACAGGTGTTGAGTTGTTCGACCATATTCGCAATATGATGTTTACAACGATGCCCGCTTGGGTGATTTCGGTGATTCTGTTCTTCTTTTTAGGTTGGACACAGCATAGTAAAGGTGGAAGCGCCGATACGATTACAACATTACAAAACGATTTAGATGCATTATTCACCATTTCACCATGGCTATTGCTTGTACCGATCGTTGTGCTCGTATTGATTGGCTTAAAAATGCCAGCGATACCGGGGTTATTAATCGGTTCCATTTTAGGACTTGTGATGGCAGTGGTTGTGCAGGGTGTTTCGATAAAGGAAATGCTCGCGATGATGGTATCAGGATACACACAACAATCAGACAATGAAATCATCAGCAATTTACTGAACAATGGCGGTATCGAAGCCATGATGTACACGATTAGTCTCGTGATGCTCGCGATGAGTTTAGGCGGGATTTTAGAAAGCACAGGCATTTTGGAAACGCTCGTGACGAGCTTACTAAAGTTCGCGAAGTCGACAGGTAGTTTGATTGCTACGACGGTAGTGACATGTATTTCAGCAAATGTCATTGCTTGCGACCAATATCTTTCAATCCTTCTACCAGGTCGCATGTATCTTTCAGCGTATAAGAAACGCGGGTTACACCCAAAGGCATTGTCCCGAACAATCGAGGATGCTGGAACGATGACCTCCCCGCTCGTACCTTGGAATACATGCGGTGCTTTTATGGCGGCTACACTTGGCGTTGCCACCGTCCAATATGCCCCGTACGCTTTTCTTTGTATCATCAGCCCAATCATCGCCGTCATCTTTGGCTACTTCGATATTAAAATTGCGAAGCTTGATACGTATGATGAAATTCATGCACACGACGATGAGGAACCACCTGAAGAACAACAACAACGTCCATACATTTTAAATAATAAAGTTGATTTCGACTAAAAAGGAGAGAATAATCATGACAAAAAACCAACAAGTAGCAAATTATATTAACCAAGTTTTAAGCTTAGTAGAAAAGAAAGAGTTAACGCCAGAGGATGCAAAATGGATTACAGAAGAAACAGTTGAAGGCTTCCGCGAAAATATTAATCCTGGCTTCTTAGAGTATCGTAAAACGGTAACAGTTGATAACCAATTTGCCGCAGTAGAATGGTCAGATGAGGGCTCTCATTTTAAAGATGTTAATGGTAAAGAATACATCGATTGCTTAGGCGGCTTCGGTATTTACAATGTCGGTCACCGTAACCCGAAAGTATTAAAGGCGGTAACAGATCAATTACAACACCAAGCGCTTCACTCACAAGATTTATTAGATCCACTACGAGGTATGCTTGGCAAAGTATTAGCAGAAATTACGCCAGGGGATTTAAAATATTCATTTTTCACAAATAGTGGGACGGAATCTGTAGAATGTGCGCTGAAAATTGCGAAAATGTACAATACAGAGCGCTCAACTTTTATCGCAGCAACAAAAGCCTTTCATGGTAAAAGTTTAGGTGCATTATCAAGCACAGCAAAAGGCATTTTCCGTAAGCCATTCCAACCGTTAATTCCAGGATTCCGCCATGTACCATACGGTGATTTAGATTATATGCGTAAAACATTTGAAGCATGTCAGGCAACAGGTGATGACGTAGCAGCGGTTATTTTAGAGCCAATCCAAGGTGAGGGCGGTATTATCATCCCAACGCGTGAATACTTACAAGGTGTCCGCGATTTATGTGACGAGTTCGGCGCATTATTAATCTTTGATGAAGTACAAACAGGGATGGGGCGTACAGGTGCGATGTTCGCATCCGAGTTATTCGGCGTAACACCAGATATTTTAGCGCTAGCAAAAGCATTCGGCGGTGGTATTATGCCAGCAGGTGCGGTTGTTGGGAATGAAAAAGTATTCTCGGTATTATTCGAAAATCCATTCATGCATACGACTACATTTGGTGGGAACCCACTTGCTTGTGCAGCAGCACTTGCGACAATTAGCGTTTTAATCGAGGACGAGCTACCACAACGTGCGGCAGAAGTCGGTGAATATATGCTAAAAGGTCTTCGCGAGGCAGCGGAAGCACACGGTGATAAAGTGTTAGAAATTCGTGGTATCGGCTTAATGATCGGTATCGAATTCCACACAGATGAAATCGGCTATGAGGTATCAAAAGGAATGTTCGATGAGGGCGTGCTTGTAGCAGGTACATTAATCAACTCGAAAACAATTCGTATTGAGCCACCACTAACCATTTCATATGAAGAGGCAGACCAAGTAATTGGGACATTTAAAAAAGTATTAGCAGAGAAGTTTGACGAAGCGTTAGTAAAATAACAAATCATATGAAAAGGGGATGACAAAAATGGAAGCAACGCAAGCAGTGAAAACATTAAAAAACTATATTAATGGTGAATGGCAGGCGCCTTCATCAGACCGCGTGGAAGATGTTATTAATCCAGCGACAGGTGAAGTGATTGGGAAAATTGCCTTTTCAACAAAAGAGGATACGGAGCGTGCAATTGATGCCGCACGTCAGGCATTTGATAGTGGTGTATGGGCTGACGCAACAACGCATGAGCGCGCAGCTGTCCTGTTGAAAATTGCTGATTTAATCGAAGCTGAAGCAGAAGAACTCGCAAAAGCAGAGACAATCGATAATGGTAAAATCTTAACCGAAGCCGAATTTGATGTAGCTGATGCGGCGACATGCTTCCGTTATTACGCGGGCATTATTATGCACCCAGATGGCGAAACCTATCACGTGCCGGACAACGTACAAGCGATGGTCGTGAAGGAGCCAGTTGGCGTGACAGGTTTAATCGTACCGTGGAATTTCCCAATTTTAATGTCTGTATGGAAACTTGCACCAGCGTTAGCGGCAGGAAACGCCATTGTATACAAGCCTTCAGAGGTAACACCAATGAATGCACAGCGTTTATTTGAGATTTTTGAAGAAGCGGGTGTCCCACATGGTGTGGTAAATATGGTTGTCGGCGACGGTCCAACGGTCGGTCAGACAATTTCAGAAAGCCATGAGGTGGACATGGTGTCATTCACAGGAAGTACAGCAGTTGGCCGTGAAATTATGAAAGCCGCTGCTGGTAATTTGAAAAAGATTTCGCTTGAACTAGGTGGTAAATCGCCAAATATCGTTTTTGCGGATGCCGATTTAGAAACGGCGGTTGATTATGGTTTATTTGGTATTTTCTTTGGCTCAGGACAAGTGTGCTCAGCAGGGAGCCGCATCCTAGTAGAGGAAAGTATCTATGACCGCTATGTAGAGCGCTTTGCAGAGCGTGCGCAGTTGATCAAAGTAGGACCAGGGTTAGATCCTACATCGAATATGGGTGCAATCGTTAGTGAGAAACAGTTGAATCGTATTTTAGACTATATTGAGATTGGTAAATCAGAGGGCGCGCGTCTTGTTGCAGGCGGGAAGCGTGTTGTCGATAATAATCTTGATAAAGGATTCTTTATAGAGCCAACGGTGTTTGCAGATTGTACGCCAGAGATGCGTATTGTACGAGAGGAGATTTTTGGACCGGTCGTGACGATTCAAAAATTCTCAACAGAGGAAGAAGCAATTCGTCTCGCAAATGATACCGATTATGGCCTTGCAGGGGGCGTGTTCTCGGGTGACGGTGCGAAGGCGCTGCGCGTCATTAAAAAAGTACGCGCTGGGATTACATGGGTGAATGATTACCATCCAACATATGTAGAAGCTCCTTGGGGTGGCTACAAGCAATCTGGGATTGGTCGTAGCTTAGGCAAGTACAGCCTTGAAGAATTCCAAGAAGTGAAGCAAATTAATATCCGTTTATCTGTCGAACCAAACGGCTGGTTCCCGGCAGAGTAATACACAAAAAGTGAATTATGTAAAAACACACAATATTCTAAAAAATATTGTGTGTTTTTTCGTTGACATTCAGAAACCGGGAGAGTAAACTTAAAACATATAAAATTACTAGGAATTAGGAGTGGAAAACATTATGACATACCAAATCGCAAATTCTGTTGCTGACTTAGTTGGTAACACACCATTAGTAAAATTAAATCACGCTACAGGCCCGAACGATGCAAACGTATACGTGAAATTAGAGTATATGAACCCAGGTTCTTCTGTAAAAGACCGTTTAGCATTAGCAATGGTAGAAAAAGCAGAAAAAGATGGCATCCTAAAAGAAGGTAGCACATTAATCGAACCAACATCAGGTAACACAGGTATCGGTCTTGCGATGATCGCTGCAGCAAAAGGATATAAATCAGTCATCGTAATGCCTGATACAATGTCTCTAGAACGTCGTAACCTATTACGCGCTTACGGTGCTGAATTAATTTTAACTCCAGGTGCGGATGGTATGAAAGGTGCAATCGCGAAAGCGGAAGAACTATCTAAAGAAAACGGTTGGTTCTTACCACAACAATTCGAAAACCCAGTGAACGCAGTAATGCACTACGAAACAACTGGTCAAGAAATCGTAAAAGCATTCAAAGAAGCTGATCTTCAAGTAGATGCATTCATCGCAGGTGTAGGTACTGGTGGTACAGTATCAGGCGTTGGTAAAGCGTTAAAAGAAAACTTCTCTGACGTTGAAATCATCGCTGTTGAACCAAAAGATTCGCCAGTTCTTGAAGGCGGTAAACCAGGTCCTCACAAAATCCAAGGTATCGGTGCAGGTTTCGTACCAGCTACGCTAGATACAGAAGTATATGATGTAGTAATCGGTGTAGAAAATGACGATGCATTCGAAACATCTCGTAAAGTAGCAAAAGAAGAAGGTATCTTAGGTGGTATTTCTTCAGGTGCTGCGATTTGGGCTGCTGTTGAAACAGCTAAAAAATTAGGTAAAGGCAAAAACGTTGTAGCAGTACTTGCTTCTAACGGTGAACGTTACCTATCAACTCCTTTATATCACTTCGACGATTAATTCGTTTGAAGCAAGAGGAATCGCGTTTTTACGCGGTTCCTTTTTTTAATGGAAAAAAGTGTCCCAGAGTACAATTTATGTTATATGATGCACGTAGGTAAGAAAAAAGACAGAGAACATGTTGGAGGTAGCGAGACGTGAATATTGTACAGTCAAACACTTTTTCATTAACACCAGATGCCTTTTTTTACGGCTATAAGCAGCAAACAGCGCATCTAGCACATCATCTTTTTTTAGAGAGCGGCCGAGGTGGAAAGCAATCCATTGCCGCATGGAATCCACTCGCTATTGTGGAAGCAATTGAAGGTGGTATCAAAATTACGTGGCGTGATGGTCGCGTAGAGCAGCAATACGGTGAGGCACTACAGCTTGCGGAAGATTTTGTTATGCAGTATCGCACTGATTGCCCGCATGATTATTTTTATGGCGGGGCAATTGGGTTTATTACGTATGATTATGTACGTCAAATCGAAAAAATACCGACGATTGCTGAAGATGACTTACAGGTACCGGATATTTTCTTTTATGTTGTTGATCACTGGGCAGTATTAGATGTCGCAACAAACACCGCCCGTATGATGAAGCTAGAAAGTAGCTCTATCGATGTCGAGCAGGCGGCAAGAGACTACGAAGCGGCAGCGACTGTAGGGCTTACTATGCGAAAATTCAATCAAACAGATGCCTTACCGGTAGCGATGGATGTACGTCGTTTAAAATCAATGTCAGGCGCGCAGTTTGAAGCAGCTGTGACAAAAATTCAGGACTATATCGCGGCAGGTGACGTTTTTCAGGTCAATTTATCAGTGCGCCAGGAGGAAACCCTTGATGTCCCACCAATTGATGTATACGAGGCGCTACGTACATTTAATCCATCACCGTATATGTCCTATATCGCGGCACCTACGTTTGCGGTAGCATCTGGCTCTCCGGAACTCTTGATTGAGAAAAAGGGCGACGCTTTATCGACGCGTCCGATTGCTGGCACACGTCCACGCGGTGCAAATGATGCCGAGGATTTAGCCTTAGCAAAGGAATTAATCGACAATGAAAAAGAACGTGCAGAACATGTGATGCTTGTAGATTTAGAGCGCAATGATTTAGGGCGTGTAGCAGCATATGGTTCCGTCCATGTCGATGAATTTATGGTTATCGAAAAATATTCCCATGTGCAGCATATTGTATCGAATGTACGAGGTACAGCACGCAAAGACCAAACGAATGCAGATATGATTCGAGCCGTATTCCCAGGAGGAACGATTACGGGTGCACCGAAAATTCGTACGATGGAAATTATTGAAGAACTGGAGCCCGTACGCCGTGGTCTGTATACCGGCTCGATTGGCTGGCTTGGCTTCAATGGCGATTTTGATTTAAATATCGTTATTCGCACTGCGTATATTCAGCATAATACGGCATATATTCAAGCAGGTGCAGGCATTGTCATTGACTCGGTACCAGAGCGTGAATATGTCGAATCACTTAATAAGGCGAAGGCAATGTGGCAGGCAAAACAGATGGCGGAGGCGTAGCACGATGATTTTAATGATTGATAATTATGATTCATTTACGTATAACTTAGTACAGTATTTTGGCGAGCTTGATCAGGAGCTTCGTGTTGTACGCAATGACCAACTGACGCTTCAAGACATTGAGGCGCTAGCGCCAAAAATGATTGTTATTTCACCAGGACCACGTACACCAGATGATGCGGGCATTAGCCTCGAGGCGATTCGTCACTTTGCGGGACGGATTCCGATTTTTGGTGTGTGCTTGGGGCATCAAGCCATTGCGCAAGTATTTGGCGGCGATGTCGTGCGCGCAACGCGTTTAATGCACGGTAAAACTTCACCAATTCTTCATAACAATACCGGCGTCCATCAGCAACTCGCAAATCCATATTTGGCGACGCGCTATCATTCGCTAATTGTAGACCGCAAGACCCTACCAGATTGTCTAGAAATTACAGCATGGACAGCAGAGGGGGAAATCATGGGGCTACGACATAAGGAGCTTGCAATCGAAGGGGTGCAGTTCCACCCCGAGTCGATCATGACCGAAAGTGGCAAGCAACTGCTCCAAAACTTTATTGATGCATATGTGGAGGTCGGATAAATGTGGTGTTTTCATAATGGTATGTATGTAAAGGCAGAGGATTTACGCATTTCACCGTTTGATCATGGCTATTTGTATGGTCTAGGTGTTTTTGAAACGCTGCGAACTTATGACGGCAAGCCTTTTTTATGGCATGAACATTTTACACGAATGCAAGAGGCGCTTAGTGTCTATCATATTCAATTGCCATATACAGAGCAGGAGCTACACGATGTTATAATGGAATTAAATGTGCGTAATGGCGGTGATGATGGTTATTTTCGTGTGAATGTATCAGCAGGGGAAGCGGGCATTGGTCTTGCGAAGACGACTTACGACGAGCCAACTGTTATCATTTTTCGCAAACCGCTTGAGCTACCGCCTTGTGGTACGGAAAAAAATGCGGTGTGGCTAGATACGGTGCGTAATTCGCCGGAGCAACATACCCGTTTTAAGTCACATCATTATGCGAATAATATCGTAGCTCGCTTTGAAATACCTTCATTAGCATCGCTTGAAGGCTTCTTTTTAAATGACCAGGGCTATGTGGCAGAGGGCATTACGTCGAATATCTTTTGGGTAACGGATGGTATCATTTATACACCGGCACTATCAACAGGTATTTTACCAGGAATTACGCGTGCACATGTCATGACACTTGCCCCGGTGATAGAAGGTACATTTACAAAAGAGGATATGCTACGAGCAGATGAATGCTTTATTACGACGTCGATTCAGGAATTGATTCCGATTCGTGCAGTAGGTGATAAGCAATTTGCGGGAAGTGACGGCTCGGTCTATCAAGCACTGCATGCACGTTATATTGAAACGATAAAGGAGTCTTAACGGTGAATTTAGAGCATTATAAGCCAGTCGAGATAGCTGGACATACATTAGATTTTCAACATGAAACCTTTGTGATGGGTATTTTAAACGTGACCCCAGATTCATTTTCTGACGGTGGTCAATTTAATACGGTCGAAACAGCCGTTGCCCATGCGAAGCAAATGGTCGCAGATGGCGCAAAAATTATCGATATTGGTGGCGAGTCTACACGCCCAGGGCATACACCAATTTCTGCTGAAGAGGAAATGGCACGAATTTTACCGGTCATCCGTGCGATTCGTAGTGAAGTTGATGTGTTATTATCCGTCGATACATTCAAATCTGAGGTAGCACGCGCAGCAGTTGAAGCGGGTGTTCATATTATTAATGATATTTGGGGTGCACAGCATGACCCGAAAATCGCGGATGTGGCAGCAGAACTGCATGTCCCAATTATTTTAATGCATAATCGTGTTAATACCGATTACGGCGATAACTTCTGGGCGTCTGCAAAAGCTGATATCGAGCGGAGCATTACGATTGCGAAAAATGCTGGTGTTCCTGATGAGCATATTTGGCTCGACCCAGGTGTAGGCTTTGCGAAAACACGCGCGCAGGATTTAGAAATCATGCGCTGTCTACCAGAGCTAAGTGATATGGGCTATCCCGTTCTATTGGCGACATCGCGTAAGCGCGTCATTGGTGATGTACTTGATTTACCGAAGGACGAGCGAATGGAAGGAACAGCTGCTACATGCTGTTATGGCGTAGACAAGGGCTGTCATATGGTACGTGTGCATGATGTGAAGCCGATTGCACGCATGATGAAAATGATGGATGCACTGAAATAGGAGGAAAACAAATGGATTATATTCATATTAAGGATATGGAATTTTACGGCTACCACGGTGTGCTTGAGCAGGAGACTGTACTTGGTCAGCGCTTTCGTGTGACACTTGCGATTGCGGTTGATTTACAGCATGCAGGGGAAACGGATGATTTAACCGATACGGTAAGCTATGCGGAGGTATTTGAGATTTGCCAAAAAATCGTTGAAGGCAAGCCGTATCAATTAATTGAAGCGGTAGCAGAGCACATCGCAAAAGCGGTTCGTGAGGCGTATCCAGTAGCAGTGAAAGGCATTCGTGTTGAAGTCATTAAGCCCGATCCACCGATTCGTGGACATTACCGCGAGGTCGCTGTGGAAATTACACGAGGTGACTTTTAATGAATGAAGCTTATATTTCACTAGGGTCCAATATGGGCGATAAAGAGGAAGCACTACGCCATGCCGTTGCGCTTTTAAATGAACATGAAGGCATCCATGTGTTAGCAGTTTCTTCTATATATGATACGGACCCCGTTGGCTACGAGGAGCAGGATGTGTTTTTGAATATTGTCGTAAAAATTGAAACGACACTCGCCGCACAGCCCTTACTCGAAGTGTGCCAGAAAATTGAGCAGGAATTAAAGCGTGTGCGTATCATTCGCTGGGGGCCACGTACGATTGATTTAGATATTTTATTATTTAATGATGAAGTAATTGAAACCGATACATTAAGCGTACCGCATCCACGTATGCATGAGCGTGCGTTTGTGCTCGTACCATTAATGGAATTAGACAAAGCCATCGCATTGCCAACAACAAAACGTACGGTTCGTGAACATCTACAAGAAATTGGCGATGGTGGCGTACGTATTTATCGCTCATTCTAAAAAAATTCAGAGCGTGTACTTTTGCATAAGAGCGCCTTTAAACACAGTGGAATGGACGTAAGCTGTAGAGGAATTAGTGGCGACTTCGTTCATTTCTGCTATTATAGAAGGGTAGATTTTCAAATAATTTAAGCAGAAGTAGTGAATTAGCACGCATTTTTGTGTACAATTAATCCATTATGGACTGTTTTTGTAACAATACTAAGGAGTGAAATAATCGTGGCAGAAGAAATTAATGACCAACAACAGGTTCGACGCGACAAAATGGATGAAATCCGTTCACAAGGCATCGATCCTTTCGGTCACCGTTTTGACCGTACGCACTTAACAAGTGACTTACGCGCTCAATACGCTGACACAACGCAAGAAGAATTCGAAGAAAACCCTGTAGAAGTAGTACTAGCAGGTCGTATCATGACGAAACGTCGTAAAGGTAAAGTAACTTTCGCAAACATCAAAGACTTCGGTGGACAAATTCAAATTTACGTACGTAAAGATGCAATCGGTGAAGATCCTTATGAAATCGTGAAAAAAGCCGATCTTGGCGATATCGTCGGTGTAAAAGGGAACCTATTCAAAACACATGTAGGTGAATTAACAGTTAAAGTTACTGAATTTACGTTCCTTTCTAAAGGTTTACGCCCATTACCAGAGAAATTCCACGGTTTACAAGATGTTGAGCAACGTTACCGTCAACGCTACTTAGATTTAATTACAAGTGATGATAGCATGAAAACATTTGTGACTCGTACACAAATTATTAGCGCAATTCGTTCGTTCTTAAATACAAAAGGTTTCTTAGAAGTAGAAACACCGATGCTAAATGCAGTAGCAGGTGGTGCAGCAGCACGTCCATTCGTGACACACCACAATGCCTTAGATGCACAAATGTATATGCGTATCGCAATCGAACTATACTTAAAACGTTTAATCGTTGGTGGTATGGAAAAAGTATATGAAATCGGCCGTGTATTCCGTAACGAAGGTGTATCAACTCGTCACAACCCAGAGTTTACACTTCTTGAGTTATATGAAGCATATGCAGACTACAACGATATCATGGACTTAACAGAAGATTTATTCGTACACGTAGCACAAGAAGTAATTGGTACAACTCAATTACAATACGGCGACGACGTAATCGATTTATCTAAAGGCTGGAAACGTCTACACATGGTAGATGCAGTTAAAGAAGCTACAGGCGTTGACTTCTTCCAAGAAATGACGAAAGAAGAAGCACAAGCTCTTGCGAAAGAACACCACATTGATATCAAAGATACAATGGAAGTTGGTCACATTATTAATGAATTCTTCGAACAAAAAGTAGAAGAAACATTAGTACAACCTACATTTGTCTATGGTCACCCAGTGGAAATCTCTCCATTAGCTAAGAAAAACCCTGAAGATCCTCGTTTCACTGACCGTTTCGAATTATTCATCGTACGTCGTGAACATGCAAATGCATTCACAGAACTTAATGATCCAATCGACCAACGCGAACGCTTCGAAGCGCAAATGGTAGAAAAAGAACAAGGTAATGATGAAGCGCATGATATGGATGAAGACTTCTTAGAAGCTTTAGAGTATGGTATGCCGCCAACAGGTGGTCTAGGTATTGGTATTGACCGTATGATCATGTTATTAACAAATGCACAATCAATTCGTGACGTATTATTATTCCCATTAATGCGCCAACGCTAATTAATAATAGTAGAAAAAGGAGCTAGATTTACGCTAGCTCCTTTTCTTTTTGTTTAAAAACAGTGATTTTATAAGGATGTTTAAAATGAGAGAACTTGAAATAGCGAAAGACGTTCTTATGAGAGTAATAATAGTTCAATTTAAGTCTTGTAATAACTACAAAATTACATTAGAATAGTATTTGTCATCAACGAGGTATTCACACTTGAAAAACTTCGTTAGCAGCTGTATACTAATAAAGTTGCTGAAATAAAGCATTTAAATATTTTTAAAAAAGTTGTTGACATTAAGTTCTCTACTTGATATAATATTTAAGTCGCTAAGAGGTGACGCTAACAAAACGATAAAAAATTCGAAAAAAGAATTTGAAAAAAGTTCTTGACATCGAAAATGAGTTATGTTAGAATAATTAAGTCGCTAAGGAAACTTACTGACAACGAAATGAACCTTGAAAACTGAACAAGCAAGATGTAATCACAATAAATTCGGTTCAATTGAATCGAAACAAAATGTTATCAAGCAAGATAACGCTAGCAAAGCAAATGAGCTTTCAAACACTTTTTATGGAGAGTTTGATCCTGGCTCAGGACGAACGCTGGCGGCGTGCCTAA